>CAZGGB010000047.1:0-21809 GCA_964525115.1 uncultured Sangeribacter sp.
GCCGACTACCTAATGCGCCGCATGCCCATCCCTGTCCGGAAATCCTTTCCTCCCCCGGGGATGCCCCCGGGGGATATACGCGGTATTAGCCCTACTTTCGCAGGGTTGTACCCCTGACAGGGGCAGGTTGCATACGTGTTACTCACCCGTGCGCCACTCGCCGGCAGGAGGGGCAAGCCCCTCCCCCGCTGCCGTTCGACTTGCATGTGTTAAGCCTGCCGCTAGCGTTCATCCTGAGCCAGGATCAAACTCTCCGTTGTTAGTTATATATTTCTATATATCTTCGAAATTTTGTTTGCCCCGGCCTCCTTTATATTATAGGATGGAATCTTCTTGACGTGAACCCCGAGAATTAACCTCGTGTTCCCTTGTCTCCTGCTGCGCCTGACCCGAGGGTCAGCGCTGCTTGTCTTGTGGCATCATGTCATTGTTCTCTTTATGTCCGCAACCGTCTTCACCACCGCGGGCTTTCATTGCTGTGCCCCGTTGTTTCCCGATTGCGGATGCAAAATTACTACATTTTTTCTCCCTCCGCAAGTCTTTTTCAAAAATTTTTATGTTTTTCGACATATTTTAGACATAACATCTTGTCACATACCAAAATCAATAAATGTTAAAATGTATTTTGTTTTGTTAATTTACTAAACCATTACCCCACTTATTTGTTAAGCTCATATCTTTCAGCCCCGCTACAGAAACGATTTTTGGTCCGAACGCAGTAGGGACATACCGAATAATTCCCCAAAAAAGCATAAGCCCCATCAGCAACCACTCTCCAGAAGCAATACCTAATAAAATTTGGAAATCCTGACAAAATATATTAAATTTGCATTACGAAATGACGGTTTCCGAAACAACCGTTTCGGAAACCGTCATTTATTCAAAGTAACTATTAACAATTATGAAATTTTTTGACAGAATAAAGGAGATTAAGCTCCTCAAAGACATAGAACAATCTTCACACAACAATGCTCAATTAACCGTTTTGACAGGAAGACGCCGCATCGGCAAGACAAGTCTGGTGCTAAAGGCTTACGAAGATATGGATATATTATATTTCTTCGTCTCTCGTAAAGCTGAAAAAGATCTCTGCCAAGGTTTCATCACTGAATTAGAGTCTAAACTTGGCACCCCACTGCTGGGGACTCCCAGTTCTTTTGCAGATATTTTCGAATACATCATGAAATTATCCCAGACCAAGCCTCTAACTCTATTTATTGATGAGTTTCAAGATTTTAAATATGTAAATCCAGCAATATTCAGCGACATGCAACGCATATGGGATATTTACAAGGGAGGCAGCAAAATAAACCTTATTGTCGGTGGATCAGTGAATACTCTCATGAATGAACTCTTCCGTGATAATAAGCAACCTCTATATCAAAGAGAAACTGGATTCATTAAACTTTCAAGCTTTACCCCAGCTGTACTGAAAGAGATTATATCTACCTACAATCCTCAATTTACTAATGAGGATCTTTTGGCTCTTTACTCATTCACCGGTGGAGTTGCAAAATACGTAGAACTTTTTATCGATAATCAAAGATTTACGTGCCAGGATATGGTAGATTATATGGTGCGTGACGGCTCAACGTTCCTTGACGAAGGGAAGGTAATGCTCATTGCTGAATTCGGTAAGGAATACGGAACGTATTTCTCAATACTATCAGCCATTGCGTCAGGACGCACCCGCCGCGCGGAAATCGAAGATAAACTTGGCAAGGATATCGGAGGATATTTAACCAAATTGGAAAATGACTACGAATTGATCTCAAAGAGGCAACCCATATATGAAAAGACTGACAATAAAAACGTATGTTATTCGCTTCGCGACAACTTTCTCTCCTTTTGGTTTCGGTTCATATATAAATTTAGTTTCATGATTGAGATAAAGGCATACAAGAAACTGAAAGAAATCATTATGCGCGATTATGAGACTTTCTCAGGTTTCATGCTTGAGATATATTTCCGTGAAATACTGATACAGAAAGAAGAATATACTCGTATAGGAGGATGGTGGGATCGGAAGGGAGCAAATGAAATAGACATTGTTGCTTCTGACGACATTGAACACCGGATCGACTTCATTGAGGTGAAACGCAATCCTAATAGATATCGTACCGGCCAACTGGAAGAAAAAATACAAACCTTTCTCCAAGTTAACAAAGATCTATCATCTTGGACCCGTACACAAAAATGCCTTTCACTTGAAGATATGTAAAAGAGGCTTCTAACTTCGCCACTTTTTTAGGACTTTGAAATTATATGGAATGCCATATAGAAGGAGACTTCCTATTGATATGGATTGATGAGACCGCGAATCAAATAGGCGTCTTTCGACTTGGATTTCATTCAGAATTATTCGGATAATATCAAAAGATCTTTATAATAGTTACACTTGGTAATAGTTTTCATTTGACTAACAGAGGCGGTCGCAATGCGACCGCCTCTGCCTATTTTATAATGCAACGGATATTACTCATAGATTAGTTCGAAGTCGTCAAGATACATTAATGAGCCTTCGCCTCCATTAAAGTAATCTCCATACTTTGATGCCGAACATACAATCACCAAATGAGTTGGCTTAACAGTTTTTGCATTGGAGAAATAATCAAATGAAATTTCAAGAGCCTGAAGTTCTCCATCTGGGCCATAATTCCCTTCGAAAGTATACTCACCATACGCCACCAGCTTATCATAGTCTTCATCACCTGCTTTTGTCGGGAAAAGCTTTTGATCATCGCTCTTGGTACGAACTTCTATAGCACTAGTGGTAAGAGCCACATATATTTGTCCTATATCCTGAGCACCTACTGGGAGATTATCCCCTTTCTTCTCAACTTTTCCTGGGCGATAATTGACATATACTCGTATCTTAGATGGATGGCTACCATTGTATGGACGTCCAAACTCAATAACACCATCAGTACCATCAGTCCTAACATAAGTTCCTGCAAAAAGATTGCCTGCTGCAAACTTACCAAGAGCACCTATACCAACGAACTGAGAGCGCAAGCGTGCTGACTTACTACCACTGTGCTTCATATCTTCGGAACCTTGAGTAAGCGTTACACTCATAGTAGATGATCCATGATTACCTGAATCCCAGAATGTTCGTTCACCGCCTGCTCCAGGCAATAAAACCTTACTATTTTGAGAATAATTACTCCATTCCTCCATAGAAGCATTTGGAATTACGAATATAGCCTCCGTAGTGAAAATCTTTGAATCAGAAGACTCAAATCCATCTGCATATGCCTTATATTCATAACTTGTACCTGGCTTTAGGTTGCTTATAGTAACAGAAACCAATTTCGAAGCACGAGTACCACTTACAGGGACTTTAGTCCAATCAGAAGTGCCAAGTTCTCGATATTGAATACCGAAACCTGTGGCAGTATTATCCTTAATTGATGCCCTTAAAGTTGCTCGTCGAGCTCCAATTGCCATTTGGTCGCTCGGATCAATGGCCTCTTCTACAACTATAGGATCGTCATAGACAATTGCATTTTCACCAACAGCAATACGAAGAGTCTTGGATGTAGTTTTACCGGGAACTCCGTCATGCCCTGTACCATCTGTTGCAGTCAATATGACGCGATATTCTGTTTCTCGAGCAGGAAGACTGTTAAGGTATTTCTCAGAGAATGTTATATAAGATAATTGGCGAGTGTGCCCGTCCTTATTGTTTTCTACATCCTCGATTGTCTTATCCCATGTGATACCGGCGCCATTGAGTTGCGCAATAGTTGCGTCGTCACATAGCTTTAAATCCAAGGCTTGCGCTGGTAGATTTAAATTTTCCGTATCAACACATTCAATAGTGAAAGAAGTTATCTCATCAAAAGCGATTATTTTCACTTGACGATCTCCGACAAATTGACCCGGCTCTCCAATAATTTGCTTATCAATATCGAAATCTACTCCTTCTATGGATGGAGCTGCAAAAATCTCGACAGTATGAGCTACAAGAATTTCAGTCTCGTCAATTGTCATCGTTATATAGCCACCACCGTTAGGTTCGTCACCTGTATCATCATAGGAAAGATTGACAACATACTGATAAGCCGGCTTCACATTTTCCACTTTCATCGATTTGGAGAAATGTTCTTTATTGATATTCTCACCCTCTATTGTAATGTTAAGTACGGATTCTCTATTACCTTCTGCATCAAAGGGCATCATGAAATAACCTTTTGCAGTCTTATAATTCTCCTTTGTGAATTCAAGCGAACCATTGGAGGTAGATACAGTAACATGAAGATTCTTAACCTGGGTTTCGTCAATACTATTAGCATTAACGGACGCTACGACATTAGCAATTGAACAAGTTAACTTATATTCATTTATGCCCTCGGTAATGTCTATTGGTTCGTAGCAACGATAGAATTTACTATCGAAAGAAGCAGGAACAGAATCGCCCGTCCAAGCCTCCGCTATATATCTACCATGACGAAGCGATATCTGATCCGGTATATTGCTAAGTCCCTTTGCTTTAAAGACAAGTCCCTTATCATTTGAGATGTAGACTACGCAATTTTCAGCGAGTTCTTGCTCGTCCATAGCGCGAGTTATCACATTCGAATTTATGGCAAGGTTCATCTTTAACACACCTTCTTCTGACCCAAACGGGGCTTCCATCGAGCATGACTGCATGACTACAGCAGCAACCACAACCACTGTGGCTCCATATATCTTTTTCGCTAAATGTTTCATGTCAGTCAATTTTTAATTATGTAATTTTACCGATATTACTGAAGTACCATTTGCATCTCCTACAGTGAGTTTAAATTCATGATTTCCAGATCCAAGAGCAGTCATCAAACTCAAGAAGCCCGTTATATCAAATTCAGCTTCTGGCAAACCTCCTACATTTACCGGAAAACCAAGGCCTGACAGGCCTTCCTCATATTGTCCAGGATCTATAAGATTCAGTTCATCTGTCAAACCGACACCCGTCAATACCGAAGGAGTCAACGTTGAAGAAATAATTTTAACATCAAATTTCTGGAATCCTCCATCAGCTTCCGAAACGACTTTCCATGCACAATAAAGATGATCTGTTATCTCATTTACATTTTCGAGGTCAAGTTTGTCAAAACCTTCAAACTCTCCCTCCGGGTTAAGAGCGTTTGCGGTAGGCAATGTCCCCAATGGATCAACCGGCCCTGGACCTGGATCATCTTGACCACCTTGAACAGGACGCTGATCATCATTTAAATACTCTTCATTCTCACCATCGATAGTATTGTTCATATCTATTTGCTCAACTTTAGTATCTACAGACACAGTACCAGTTATTGTACCAGGCTTATCATCATCAATACCATGCATCCAGAAAGTAAGTCGATAGTGATTACCAGGAGCAACTTTATCATGAGTATGCGTTTCAACTACTTGTGAGCCATCCACTGTACCGGTGAATGTGGCGGCAAGAGTCTGCGACGCATCTACATATTTAAAATAGGCGGAACCCTTATTTTCATTTGGCTTGAATGTCATCACACCTTGATTTCCTACACGCACCTCAACTTTGGAGTCGTCGCTCATAGAACTGAGCAAAGAAGGATGGAATACAATAGTGACTCTGATATTGGAAAGCTTTGCCACGATAGGATCGACATCATCAGTAATTTTATTGGCATCAATGCCGAATTCGGACTCTCCATAATAATATGGTTCTTCCCAAGCAGATGGTTTATTATCGCCATGATGCGCATAGACTTTGTATTCTCCGACAGGGAGAGTCAAGACCTCCGGCATATCTGAATATTTGTATTCGACAGAACCCTGTGTACCTGAGTATGCAGAAACTCCCTTACGAGCGATTACCACTTTAAAATCATCGGTGGAAGGGACCACAGCACGAGTAGAAATGTCGATCCCTTCAGTATTGCCCATTTTAAGAGCAAGACTACGCGTCATCAGTTGACCGGTTATCTGCTCGGATGAGGGCTCCACAAACGGAGCCTCATTCGCACAGCCAGTCAGCAGAGCCAACGATATGATTGAATAGAATAATCCTTTATATAATTTCATAATTCTTTGTTCAATTAGTAGTTTAGTTCAACTTTATGGAGAGTCAACTTAGATCCAACACATAAAGACTTATATTGATTGGCTGGAATTGTTTGACCACCTAGCCCTGTGGTATTCGTCACATCTTGAATATCCTTAGGTACAGGTACATCAATAACATTTTTTGAAGATTTGAATGAAAGTCTCAATGTGGCTGCTTTTTTCCCAAATGGGTATGACGGAAGGGTAACTGTCATTTCTGTATTGTTGGACTTAATATCCACTCGACTTTCTGATAATATGCTTCCATCCTCACCAACGACACCAATATACATTGCACCTACTTCTCCTTCAATAGGTTCGTAATTATATGAGAAATTTATAGAGGTTGGACGAGAAGTGAATGTGACACCATCTGTACGTGAGGGAGATCCATTATATGAGTAACTTCCTAAGAACAATTCTCCAGATGCCTTGTTAGCGAAAGAAGCAGGTTTGTTTCTGCTATATTTAGCCCTTACAGAGAGTCCATGATCATCCACGGAAGGCAGTATACCATTGTGGTCATATGCCACAGTTCGAATCACGACATCATTATCATTATCATTATCCTTCATCAATGTTGAAGGTACACAGAACCATGTATTCTGAACGGTAGCGTTACGGTAACATGTCAACGGATTGAGAGTTGCCCAAGATTTAGGAGTGTCAATTTCAATAGAACTGTGATTCCACATATTTGTTGCACCATATTTATATTGCCCACCTGCAGTAATCGGATTCCAGTCAATAGTACGTTCTTTTTGAGTGAAATCATTGTTTGGAATCTGAGCATCGGTTTCAGTAAGAATCTTAAACGTCTGAGATTCTGGTATGCCATTTAGCCGCGTAGTGAGAGAATGGCCAATAAAATATTCTGTATTAGGAGTAAGTCCATCAATAGTCAACAAACCTTTTTCCGGATCTGTTTCTACCTGGTTTTTATCAATTGCAATGCCTTTCTTATAAAGAGTCAGTCCATTTACAATTGTAGGAATGTCTTCAGCATTGGCAGTCTCAACTTTGAAGCGGGCATACGTAGCGAATGGGTCTGCGATAAGACGATATTCAGGCTCAATGATTTCGATTGTGAAATCAGAACGCTTCACGCCGTTAAACCAAAGTTCCATCGGAAGTGGGGAAGTTTCGACATCACACACCTTTATATTAAAGATATAAGTCTTTTCATCGAAACTGCGTGTGCGTGTTGATTCCTTTACTTCTATGATATCACAATCCTTGAAGATACCTGTACGACATTTATTCTTAAAGGAAATACATTCAGCAGGGTTCAAGCCATTGTAAGTGACCATGACTGTGGCATCCACTGTAGGAGTGGTGGTGACGGCTGCTCCTGGATATTCATAGACTGCAGATCCACCCGTGACTTCAAGTTTTATCGGAAGAGTAGAAAGATTAAGAGTAACGGGACCATCGTTATTTCTTCCTAAAGCATCTGTGACGGTGAATGTAATTTCAAACGTGCCTTCCGGCAAATAGCGTGGAAGATCAGTGAGATCAACAATTGCCATTTCTGTCGGATTCTTAAAGATACCTGCAACCTTTATACCATTCTCTCCAAGCTGATACTGTGTTGACTCATCAGCCTGTACAAGATCAAGTTCAGTCTCAAATGGAGGAGTGTATGGCGTTGAACCATCAACCTGTGCAATTTTGAGTACAGCATTCTGGATGCCTGCTTTGCATATGGTCTCAAACTTTAGTTGAGATGGTGCAGGATTGCCTGAAAGTGCCTCAACCATCTGTCCGCTCGTGAATCCTTCTGCATGTACTATTGGTGCTTCTGCATTATAAAGTTCATCACTTAGATTGAATGTCACGTTTTGCGAAGTCAGGCTGTCATCGAATACAATTTCAAGAGTCGCACTCCCCATCGGATCTGCATTCACATCGAATGTCACATGGTAATGATGGCGTGCCACTGCTGGAAATTGTGCCGGAGTTATTGTTATAGTCTTTCCACTTGGGTTAGTAAGTGTCATCTGAAGAGTTACATCACCGGGAGCAATGAAGCCGGCACGAGTCTCACTTCTTCCGAAAACTACATTGGCATGCCCATCAGTATGCGCAGTAACACTGAAATCTCGGAAATAATTTCTAAAAGCATCCGTATAATCCACACTCAGCATTACATTAGCAAGCTGAGCTGTCACATCAACACTGCTTTCTCGACCTTCAAGCACATTTACGTCGGCTTTACCCATGAAATATGGCTTATAAAATCCACAGTCGTTAATATTACCATAATATGCAGTAAGTGTATAGGTTCCCACGTCAAAACCTTCTACAGAATTGAACTCCTCCAACGTGCGCCAGGTCTGAACCTGATCTGTGTCGAGATTCCTCATTTCAATGGAGAAATCAGCAGCATCAGGAGCCACTAATTCGGGTGCACCGGCACGTACCGACGGAAGAGCATCCTCCACATCGGCATCGGCTGTAAGCTTAAGGTTTATCGCACCCTTGCCTCTACTGCCATTACCCCAAGGCGCCTCATTGGCGCAGGAAGCAAGGCCGACAAGTGCAAGACCTAAAGCTACATTTTTAAATGTTAGTTTCATACTTTTATTGTTATCGTTGTTATTTTCTTGAATATATACGATTAAGGTAAAAACCGGCTTTTTCTTCCAATTTTTACAGATAATCGTTCTATTGTTGGACTTTAATCCAATGCAAAGTTACAAAAAAGCCAATAAAATGCAAAAAACACGGCCTTATTTACTGAACAATGCACCAATTTGAACATTTTTTACACATACATCATCCCCAATAAACGAATATTTACGCATGCATCCAAAGTTCCGGTCATAGAATCCAATTCTCACAAGGTATCAGCCTGACACTTAGACCCAATATAATAAATTTTGAGATAGGGTCTTATTTCATATTCCAACTTTGCGTCTTTGCGTGATGTTTTTGTTCAAATTGGGACAAAATACTCTTTTTTTCATCAAAAAGAGCTGAAATATTGGAATAATTTGCTAATTTTGCACCGTTATTGACTTTCCATATCCACACAAAAGCTAATATGGAGAGCACAACCATAACCCAAACCAAAATTATGAAGAGATTCCACTCCTTATTAATATTACTCTTTTTTCTCATTTCTGCCGGCTCGCTAAGTGCCTATGCAGATGAGGAAGAAGAGTTCTCACCCGACTTTGAATCGGTGACTTTCGTTCCAAAAGGGCAATGGATCACCGGTCTCAGCGTCTCTTACAGCCAATCAAATCAAAAAAACTATCAGTTTTTAGTACTTCAAGGAGTATCGGGAGACACTTACTCTTTTAAGCTTTCCCCGATGGTAATGTACGCATTCAAAAATGACGTTGCCGCAGGCATCAAGTTCGGCTACAACCGCAATCTTACCAAACTTGAGAATGCTGAGATTGCTTTCTCCCCTGATATGAATCTCAATGTTGACCATCTCTATCGTCTTGCTCACAACTACTATGGAATGGGAGTGCTTCGCAATTATTTCTCACTCGGAACGTCGAAACGCTTCGGCCTTTTCACTGAAGTACAGCTTGAAATGGGGGGTGGACAGGCAAAATTAATGACCGGACTTGGAGAAGATCTGACCGGAAATTATGAACGAAATTTCAATTTAGGAATAGGCGTGGCTCCCGGACTCGCAGTTTTCCTCAACAATTTCGCTGCCCTCGAAGTAAATGTCGGAGTGCTTGGATTTGACTACAATCACACTAAGACAATTACCGATCAAATCTACATAGCAAACAGAAATCTTAAATCAGCCATCTTCCGCGTGAACCTCTTCTCAATCACGTTTGGTGTGGCATTCTATCTATAAGCATGAAAAGAGCCAATTTAATACTGACAATGACAGCATCGGCATTGACTCTGATCGCTTCCTTGCCCGCTCAAGGCGCTGGGGCGACGGCTCATGCTCATGCCCTTGCAAATGCCAACCGGGAAAATGCTGACACTCTCGTATATTCTGCTACAAAAAGTCTTATCGAATCGTTTGGAGAACTTTCCAAAACGGCAAATAAACTCTCTGAAACAGCCCTAAAACTGCTTGAGGCGCAGGAAAGCATCGATGCAAAAAAAACGAATTCTCATCCTGCGACTCGACCCGAAGTAAAAGCAAAAGAGGTATCTGAAGAAAAGATAGTGACAGCCACTCCAATCCCATCAGAACCGGAAATTATATATAACACTATCACTGTCAGAGACACTGTCTACGTGACAATTCGAGACACTATCAACAGCCCTGTCTGGTATCTTCCTGAAGAAAATCAGGAAGGAGGCAAATATATGTGGATTCCTGATGGAGAAGTGACTCAAGTAGAATCACTTTTAAATGGGAATTTGCCCACAACAATCAAAAATGCTGTCAATCTAAACGAGATGACTTATTGGCGCGGAGATTCTATTCCAATGGCTCTACCCACAAAACGACTCGGACGGTTTGACAGAAAACTCTATAATTGGCTCATATATCCTAAAGGACTTTGGCATATCGGACTGACTGCTAACTATGGCGAGCTTAGCACTGACGACTCTGAATTCCTATCGCTCATCCAAGATGTAGACCTGAAAGGGAAAATCTACAGTATTAAGCCTTCTGTCAGTTATTTCCTTCGCAACAATGTCTGCGTGGGTTTGCGACTCGCTTTCACCAAGGGTGATATGGCGATCAATTCTTTCAAGGTTGATATCGACGAGGATATGAGCTTTGATCTGCACGATATAAAATATACTTCTGATTCTTATTCTGCGGCTGTATTCATTCAGCAATATTTCGGACTCAGCCGTCGTAGCAGATTTGCCGTTTTCAATGAGGCTGAAGTCTCAATAGGCACCGGAAGCTCACATTTCATACGTCCTTTTGATGGAGAATTACGTGACACACGAACAAAAACCCAGAGTTTCAATATAAACTATTCCCCGGGCGTCAGCATAATGATGATGAAGAATGCAGCTTTCAACCTCTCATTCGGTATTTTCGGATTTCATCTCAAAGATGAGAAGCAATGGGAAAATGGCGAGGAAGCTGGCAGTAGATTCACAAGTGGCATCAACTTCCGCTTCAATCTTTTCAACATCAATTTTGGAGTATCAATCATAATCTGAAAAACACATGAAAAAAGCATTCTCCTATTTATCTATACCTGCAGCTATAGTAGCTTCATTTGCTATTTCAAGCTGTATCCACAACGACCTCCCCTACCCCAAAATTGCCCAAAATATCTTGTCAATCGTTGCCAAAGGGGAACTGAGTCCGGCAAAAATTGACTCTACAGACTTCACGGTCAAAATTACACTTGATGAAGAGACTGATATTCAGGCTGTGGAGTTCACCAAGTTCACTTATTCTCCTGATGCAACATGCAATAAAGACCTTCTTGAAGGAACTTGGGATCTATCAGCTCCAATGACAGTGGAACTTACTCTTTATCAAAGCTACCAGTGGATGATCTCAGCCGATCAGAATATCGAACGCTATTTCACAGTGGCAGGACAGATTGGAGAGACTGTAATAGACGCTGTAGGGCGCAGAATAATAGTCAATGTGCCTGAGAAAGCAGACCTTTCCAAATTGCAAATAACCTCTATTAAGCTCGGACCAAAGAATATCACGTCCCTTGTGCCTGAATGTAAGGTAGGGTCGATCATCAATCTTTCTTCGCCAATGAAAATTGATGCTACCGCATGGGGCCGCACTGAGGATTGGACCATCTATGCCCAGCGTACTGAAGCAGTGGTGACTACAACCGCCGCTGATCCTTGGAGTATGGTGGTCTGGGCATATGGCGAAGGTCCTGCCGATGCGACTAACTATTTTGAATACTGCGAGGATGGCACTTCGAATTGGACTCGAGTGCCCGATGCCGACACTACAGGGAAAGATGGCGCTTTCAGCTGCTGCATCAAACATTTGAAACCGCTTACCAAATATACAGTGCGCGCTTGCAGCGGCGACAATAAAGGCAACGAGATTTCAGTGACTACCCAAGCCACTGAAGTTCTTCCCGACGGAGATTTCGAGCAATGGTGGAAAAACGGCAAAATTTGGTGCCCATGGGCTGAAAATGGCACCAAATTCTGGGACACCGGAAATACCGGAGCCGCCACGCTTGGAGAAAGCAATGTGCAACCATCAGACTATGTCCCGGCAGGACTCTCCGGGCAGTCTGCACAATTGAAAACTGAATTCAAAGGTATCGCCGGCATAGGAAAACTTGCAGCTGGATCCATTTATACCGGTTCCTATAAGAAGACGGATGGCACCAACGGCATTCTTGACTTCGGACGCCCATGGAATATGAGACCTACCAAACTTAGAGGATACTATCAGTACACAAGCGGAGAGATAAACTATTCAAATAAGGAGATGGAATATCTTAAAGGGCGTCCCGACACTTGCTCTATCTACATTGCAATGACTGATTGGACCGCTCCTTACGAGATACGAACGAATCCGAACAACCGCCAACTTTTCGACAAGAATGCCAGCTATATAATTGGCTACGGACAGCTTGAAAGAGGCACTTCGATGGACTCTTATGAGGAATTCGAGATAGAACTTGAATATCGCAGCACGTCGATCATCCCATCCTATATCATGATCACATGTGCCTCCTCCAAGTACGGAGACTATTTCACAGGCTCTTCTTCTTCTGTCCTTTACGTCGACCAACTCTCTCTCGACTACGACTATTAATTTACCAAATGCCGGATAAGTCTGGAGCGATCTCCGAGCGCTACACATACGGAAGTAACTTTTTTAGTCTGAAAGTTGTTTAAACAATATAGCTCTTTTCCTGTCTAAATAGGGAGAACTGCTCAAATACAAAAAACTCAGACTTATGAAAACAACAAACCTTCTCAAAATGGCGATCGCTGCCATTGCACTTTCGTTCTCCTGCGTTGCTTTCGCAGAGCCCACACCTGATCCAGACCTCAAAGATATCCTTGGTGGTGCCGGAGGTGCTTTAGGCAACATCGTGGAAGGCGTATTCACAAAAACAGACCTTTCAGTGGCTGACATCGTAGGAGAATGGACCTCTACGGGGTCGGCTGTGACTTTCCAAAGCGATAATTTCCTGAAGAAAGCAGGTGGCTCGGCTGCCGCCGGAGCTGTGGAAAACCAATTAGATCAGTACTATAGCAAATTCGGACTAACAGGCGCAGTCTTGAAAATAGATCAAGACAGCACTTTTACCCTTACAATTAAGAAACTTCCAATCAAAGGAACTATTTCCGTAAAGAGCAAAGGAGTATTCAACTTCAATTTCTCTGCTGGCGGCATAATGAAGCTCGGAAGCATGGCTGCTTATGTAGAAAAGACTCCGTCTGGAATAAATGTTATGTTTGATGCCGACAAGATCAAAAAGATCATGACCCTTGCCGCTACCATAAGCGGAAACAAGATGGTGTCTACAGCAGATAAGCTTCTGAAAGAATATGATGGTATATGCATCGGCTTCAAGATGAAGGGTCAAGCTACAAACTCCAACGGCAATTCAGCTACAGACTCTGCCATAGATGCTCTAAAAGGTCTATTCGGCATGTGAGCTATTCTCTAATCTCAATTCTCAATTCTCAATTCTCAATTACTAACAATGTTTTCAGGAATAGTAGAAGAGGCTGCTGAAGTAGTACGCATCGAAAAAGACGGCACTAATGTCAACATAACGATGAAGTGTTCATTTACGGATGAACTGAAAATCGACCAATCGGTAGCCCACAATGGGGTATGCCTCACTGTAGTGAGCCTCAATTCTGACGGTACTTATACTGTGACAGCCGTTCAGGAAACCCTTGATCGGTCAAATCTTGGAGATCTAAAACCAGGCTCATTGGTCAACCTTGAAAGATCTATGAAGATGAATGGTAGGCTTGACGGACATATTGTGCAAGGACATGTCGACACGACAGCAATCTGCACAGGGGTTGAACCTTTGGACGGAAGTTGGTATTACTCTTTCAAATATGACTTCCGACCCGAGCTGGCTGGCAAAGGATATGTGACTGTTGAGAAAGGTTCTATCACTGTCAACGGTGTATCTCTCACTGTTTGCGACTCTGAAGCCGACAACTTCCGCGTGGCAATTATACCCTATACCCATGACCATACCAACTTCAAGACAATTGAAAAAGGGACAAAAGTCAACCTTGAATTCGATATCATCGGCAAATACATAGCCCGTATCTCAGCCCTCTCCTAAATAATTATTAGGTATACGACCCACCGAAACCCGAAACCTGATACCTCCACCCCATGAAAGCGATCAACCTACCTCCCGACTCTTCGGGCAATTCATCACAGCAACGCCCCAGACGACCATCAAGATTATACATTCTTCTTGGTGGCAACGGAAGTGGAAAATCGCTTTTTTTGCATGAGATATCAAGGCTGAACGAAGAGGATTCTTACCTCGTTTCTGCAGTGAGCGGAGGGATACCGGGTAAAGTGACCGGATCGCTCAATCAACTTATGACCGTGCTTTCTCTTGAAGAAGAGAAGGCACGGTTTAACTCTCTAAAATCCATTTGGGAAGACACGTTCCCTGGCAATAGCATCGACATTATTAAAGGGAAGGCAAGAATAAGAAATCGGTCGGGGAAAGACTCTATAAGCATCCGAAATCTCAGCCGAGGCGAAAAAGCTGCACTATATTACATCGCGGCAGTTCTTCTTGCGCCTCCGGGGGCTATAATTCTCGTCGACTCCCCTACCCTATTCCTTCATCCAACTGCTGTAGGAATTTTATGGGATCGAATAGAACGCACAAGGCCTGACTGCAGATTTGTTTACGACACTTATGATGCAAACTTTGCATCAAGCCAATCTCAGACCAGACGCACTGCCATATGGATAAAAGACTATAATGCTGCTGATCATTCATGGCGCTACCAAATAATTGCTGACGGCGAACTTCCCGATGAAGTTTTCCTGCAGATGATGGGAAGCCGTCGCCCTATCCTTTTCACGGAAGGAGATATGTCGCACAGTATCGACATGCGGCTATATAGCGTAGTGTTTCCGGAATTTACCGTAAAGCCTTTAGGAAGTTGCGACAAGGTGATAGAATCAACTCGCACCATGCAGTCGCTTCGGACTATGCACCGCATCGAAAGCTACGGTCTTGTCGACCGCGACCGACGAAGCGATCAGGAAGTGGAATATCTGCGTGCTAAGCATATACTCGTGCCGGAAGTGGCTGAGATCGAGAATATTTTCCTTTCGCCCGGAGTTGTGATGACCATGGCGGAAATACGCGAGCGCAATCCTAAAAAGATATTGAAAGCGGTGAGACAGGAAGTGATGCATAAATTCGAGCAAATGCTCGAAAGCCAAGCCCTGCAACACACCAGACACAGAATGAAAAGAGACGTGGAAAGAAAAATCGATGCTCGTTTCACTTGCATCACAGCCCTCGAACTTCATATAAAAAGCCTGATAAAGAAACTAAAGCCTCGCGAAACCTACGATCAGATTCTTGCAGAATTTAAAAGAATGGCTCGCGGAGGCGACTATGAAGGAGTGCTACGTGTATTCAATCATAAGCCGATGTTCACCGGAAGCTGCGTAGCAAAGAGCCTCGGATTCTCGAATATCGACGACTATGTGGCAGGAGTGATCTCAGCCATGAAGCATCACGACGAAAAAGCAGAGAGACTTCGAAACGAAATACGCAAACTCTTTTCCTAAACAATAAATCCCCCACAGACGTTTTATCATAAATGGTAATTATAAGAATTATTCGAATTATAAATCTTATAAGACTTATATGATAAGCATTCTATCATCATCTCTCAATAATAACTGAAAATAACTAATTCCTCATATATGGCCCGTAAGAAAAAACAACTGGAAATTCTTCGCAACGACCCTTGGCTTGAACCTTTTGAAGATGCCATCGTAGGGCGTCACGAAGACGTGATCAGAAAACTTAAAGATATAACTTCTGGCACCAACGGATCACTCTCCGACTTTGCAAATGCCTATAAATATTTCGGACTCCACCGCGAGAAAGACGGCAGCTGGATATTCCGCGAATTTGCACCTAATGCCACTTCCATACATCTTATTGGCACTTTCGACGATTGGAAGCTCAACGACGACTATAAGTTGGAACGCCTTGAAAACGGAACTTGGGAAATAAAGCTCCCGGCTGATAAGCTCCACGACGGAGACCTATATAAAATGTTTGTCACTTGGGATGGCGGACAAGGCGAAAGGATTCCGGCTTATGCGACCCGAGTGGTGCAAGACGATGTGACAAAAATTTTCAGTGCTCAGGTATATGCGCCTGAACATCCATATGAGTTCAAGGTCAATGACTTCACGCCAGACACCAAACCCCTTCTCATTTATGAATGCCATATCGGTATGGCTCAGCAAGAGGAAAAGGTAGGCTCTTACGATGAATTCCGCATTAAGATTCTTCCGCGTATCGCTGCCGATGGCTACAATGCCATTCAAATCATGGCAATACAGGAACACCCTTATTATGGTTCGTTTGGCTACCATGTAAGCAGTTTTTTTGCTGCATCAAGCCGCTTTGGCACGCCTGATGACCTAAAACGTCTGATCGACGATGCACATGAACTCGGCATTGCCGTGATTATGGATATTGTGCATAGCCATGCTGTAAAAAATGAAGTCGAAGGGCTTGGTCGACTCGATGGCAGCTATGACCTCTACTTCAACCAAGGAGACCGTCGTGAGCATCCGGCTTGGGACTCACTTCTCTTTGACTATGGAAAGAACGAGGTGCTTCATTTCCTCCTCAGCAACTGCAAGTTCTGGCAAGAGGAATACCGCTTTGACGGCTTCCGCTTTGACGGAGTGACATCAATGCTCTATTACGACCATGGTCTTGGAAAGGCTTTTGGAGGCTATCCCGACTATTATGACGGAAATCAAGATACTAACGCCATCGTATATCTCACCCTCGCCAACCTCCTGATACATGAAGTAAATCCTAATGCGATCACCATTGCAGAGGAAATGAGCGGAATGCCGGGACTCGCTGTCAAGTTCAAGGATGGAGGAATAGGTTTCGACTACCGAATGGCTATGGGTATACCTGACTATTGGATCAAGATGATCAAGGAGAAAAAAGATGAAGACTGGCATCCGACTTCCATATATTGGGAACTCACCAATCGCCGCGCCGATGAAAAGACAATATCCTACTGCGAAAGCCACGATCAGGCGCTCGTAGGCGATAAAACCATCATCTTCCGACTTATCGACAAGGAAATGTATTGGCATATGATGGACGGAGACAATGACTTCACCGTAGAGCGTGGCATGGCTCTCCACAAGATGATACGCCTCGTGACACTTGCAAGCATCAACGGCGGCTATCTCAACTTTATGGGTAATGAATTTGGTCATCCGGAATGGATTGACTTCCCACGAGAAGGAAACGGATGGAGTTACAAATATGCTCGTCGTCAATGGGACCTCGTAGATCGCGAAGATCTTAAATATAAGTACCTCAATCGTTTCGACAATGCCATGGTCGGCATTGTGGATAAGCAATACAACTTCCAGGCAAAGCCGGTAGAAAAGCTTTGGGAAAAAGACGACGATCAAGTGCTTGCCTTCAAACGCGGCGACCTAATCTTTGTATTCAATTGGAGTCCGACACAGTCTTTCCCCGACTATGGATTCCTGGCTCCAGCTGGAGAATATGAAGTTATCCTTGATTCTGACTCATTGGAATTTGGAGGACATGGACTTATCGATGATTCCGTGCATCATTTCACAACTCCTGACCCACTCTACACTCCTGCAGGTAAGGGTTGGCTAAAAATGTATATTCCTGCGCGTACGGCACAAGTGCTCAGAATGGTCAAGCCAAGACCGGGCCGCAAACCTGCTGAAGCAAAGACCGTGAACACAAAAGCTACCGAAGCTAAAAAAGCGACAAAAGCTACCGAAGCTAAAAAAGCCACCAAAGCTACTGAAGCTAAAAAAACTAAAAAGCCTACTGCAAAGAAATGAAAAAAATTACAATCGCTATCGATGGGTATAGCTCAAGCGGCAAGAGCACTATGTCTAAGCAGCTTGCGAAAAGAATCGGATATGTTTATGTAGATAGTGGCGCTATGTATCGCGCCACTACTCTATATGCCATTCGGCATGGAATGACCGATAAAGAAACAGGCGTGGACACAGAAGCTTTGGTGAAAGCATTGCCACTTATCAAAATATCTTTTTCCATTACCCCTGAAGAGACACAACATACCATCCTCAATGGCGAGGATGTAGAGAAAGAGATACGCGGTATGGAAGTCAGCAGTTGGGTAAGCCCGGTGGCTGTCATCCCGGAAGTGCGACACCATCTTGTAGAGCTTCAGCAACAATATGGGAAAGATAAAGGAATAGTAATGGACGGCAGAGACATAGGCACGACTGTCTTTCCTGATGCTGAGATGAAAGTATTTGTGCAGGCAAGCCCGGAGGTGAGAGCCAAGCGAAGATATAATGAGCTTATAGAGAAAGGGACTCCTTCTGACTATGAGAGTGTTCTCGCCAACATAAAAGAGAGAGACCATATCGACACGACACGCAAAGAGTCGCCTCTGCGAAAAGCCAATGATGCATATGTGCTTGACAACGACAACCTGTCACGCGAGGAGCAAATGGATGTTCTTGTAAAACTTTTCGAGGAGAAAACACGTGGCTAAAATTGAAATTGACAATGGGAGTGGCTTTTGCTTTGGAGTGACGACCGCCATCAGAAAGGCTGAGGCTGAACTTGAACGCACGGGTCTACTATACTGCCTTGGAGATATTGTACACAATGCCGGCGAAGTGGAGCGACTCAGAAAGAAAGGTCTTATTACAGTAGACCATGAGGAGTTTGCCAAGCTTCACAATGTGAAGGTGCTACTCAGGGCACATGGGGAACCCCCTTCTACCTATGAAACGGCACGGCGTAACAACATCGAGATTATTGATGCGACTTGCCCCGTAGTGCTGCAACTACAAAAGAGAATCAAGGATGCTTATTCAAAATCGACGGCACCAACCATCGACACAGAGTCAGAACCTCTCATCATCATATATGGCAAACCGGGACATGCGGAAGTGAATGGATTGGTGGGCCAGACAGGGGGACGCGCTGTCGTAATTCAAGATAAGGCTGACCTTGACAATATTGACCTTAACCGTGACATTTGGCTTTACTCCCAAACTACAAAGTCGATTGAAGGATTTCAGGAAATCGTAGCAGAAATAAAGTCAAGAAAGACTGCAGGTTCATTCCAATGGTTTGATACCATCTGCCGGCAAGTCGCCAACCGAATGCCACAAATGCGCGAGTTCGCTGCAAACCACGATGTGATTCTCTTCGTCAGCGGCGCAAAAAGCAGCAACGGCAAAGTGCTTTATGCTCAATGCAAGGAAATCAACCCAAAGACTTACCTAATTACGGATGAGACAGAACTTGACCCTGCATGGATAGAAAATGCCGAGAGTATCGGCATCTGCGGGGCAACATCAACTCCACGCTGGCTTATGCAAAAAGTTGCAGAGGCTTGCAATGCAAATGAACAGCATGACTCCAAAAACTGATGAATATTGGATGCTTGAAGCCTTAAAGGAGGCTGAATTGGCATATGCAGAAGATGAAGTGCCAGTTGGCGCAATAGTCGTATGCAACGACCGAATCATAGGCAGAGGACACAATCAAACCGAACGCCTCACAGATGTCACCGCTCACGCTGAAATGCTTGCTATCACTGCTGCCCAAGAGAATCTTGGAGGCAGAGTGCTTCCGGAATGCAGCCTTTACGTCACCGTCGAACCATGCTATATGTGTGCCGGCGCCATAGGTTGGGCTCGTTTCGGAAAAATAGTGTGGGGAGCAGACGATCCAAAACGTGGGTTTCATTCTTTTTATGGTGGTAAATCACCATTACATCCTAAGACTCAAATAAGTTCCGGCATTCTCGCTGATGAATGCGGAGAACTGATGAAATCATTCTTCCAAAACAAAAGGGGCTCTTGAGCCCCTTTATCTTTTTAGACCCCAGCTCATAAATTACCTAACACTCCGTCTTGTTACAAAAAAATTAAGCTTGTTGCAAAAATATTTCATATTTCTTACAAAAAAATTTCTTAAAATGATTTTTTTTGAGTAACTTTGCATTGAGGAAATTGGACATAATTATATAAGACAGTCTATTGGCACTATTGACTTATCAAATCTGCCCAATTACCGAACATCTAACTATATTATCTCTCTAAAAACAGATACTATGAACATGAAACCATGGATAGAGGCTATGCGCCTCAGAACTTTGCCGGTGAGCGCTGCAGGTGTGCTTGCTGGATGTGCCGTGGCTCTTTGCTATGATAACTTTTATTGGCTACCTGCCATAATCTGCTTTATATTCGCCATTGTTGCTCAAATAGTGAGTAACTTTGCCAACGAATATTTCGACTTCAAGAAAGGCCTTGACAAGAAAGGACGTCAAGGATTTCGCCGTGGAGTGACAGAAGGTGACATAAAGCCGAATACCATGAAACGGGTCATGCTCATCCTTATGGCTGCCGACTGCCTTCTTGGTTGCACTTTGGTATATTGGGGTGGATTATGGATGATTCCTGTAGGAATAATAATTGCTATTGCAGCTTTCGCCTACAGCGCAGGCCCTTGGCCGCTTTCTCATCATGGTCTTGGAGATGAAGCCGTCATCGTGTTCTACGGAATAGTTCCGGTTATGTTTACTGCATACCTGCAGTGTGGAGACTGGACAGGAGGATCGATGGCAGGTGTTCTCGGCGAGATGTGGGAAATGGCACTTATCGTGTCAATCGGAGTTGGCTTGCTCGGTGCAAATGTGCTTATCGTCAACAACGTAAGGGATATTCGCGACGACGCAAAAGTCGGGAAGCGCACAAAAGCTGTCATATTTGGAGCCAAAACAATGAAATGGGTCTATGTGGCATTCGCGTATTGTGGACTCGGATTGATTTGGTATGGAATGCGTGAGGCGCTGAATTCTTGGGGTTGGGCAGGATATGTAGCGATTGCAATATGGTTTGTGCCCATAATCCTTGCTCTATTTAAATTCTCGGATTATCATCTCAATAAAGTGCTCCGCTACACAGCAATTTTGCTCCTCTCTGCAATAGTATGGACTTTAGTCGACATACTTATTAATATAGATTCACTGCAGTCTATGCTCGCACACGTACCATACTAAGTCTACGACTCATAAAAAAACGAGGCCTTAATTCAAAAAACATTAAAAACTAAAACAAAAATCAGGGACAACGCCTTTTGGCATTGTCCCTTTATTTCTTTGGTACGCTTCACTGAAGCTACAGGATCACTTGCTTGCGATGCTGTCAGAAACAGTTAGTGAATAGCGACCTTTGGCACGACGACGAGCCAAAACCTTACGGCCATCGGCTGTGGCCATTCTTTCACGAAAGCCGTGCTTGTTGATTCTTCTGCGGTTGGAAGGCTGGAATGTTCTTTTCATTTTCTTATGAGGTTTTAATTATTTCTTATGTCTATATAATACCTTTCGGACTGCAAAATTAGTGAATCTATTTGAATTAGCCAAAAATTTCATGCTTTTTTCGCATTTTCAACCCTAAATTCGTATCTTTTCAGCTTATAATACTTAAGAATTAGGTTTTTTTTTGTAATTTTGCACTATAATTCGAAAATATATAAATCTTCTAATGATATGATGAACGCTCAAGACATCAAGAACGGCACCTGCAT
>CAZGGB010000048.1:0-21790 GCA_964525115.1 uncultured Sangeribacter sp.
GAGTAGAACTCAGTGAATCCGTCCAAAGACTGATGTCATTGAAATATTTTGATTTAGACGAATTGGCAAGTAAGGTCATGTTTCTTTTCACTTCCTTGCTCACCAAACCGGGATAGCTGCATTCATAGTTGACTACAATATCTGCCTTCTCTTGAGCTATTGCGGTCATAGACAAGATACATAGCAATAATGTTGTGAGTGTCCTGTTCATATTATTACTTATAATCGGTTTCAATTAGATCAAATGAAGAGTTCTTCTTAAATAGACGTTCTTGGACTTCTCTTGGAATCGATACACCTAATTGTGCGTTTATCTGAGCAGCGGGATTATCAATATGGGCACGCTTTGACCTTAGGAAACTGATTCTATCCGTCCTTTCGTATTCATCCTGATTATAGACCTGACCTATAGGTTTAGCAGTCTGTTCCAAACCTGTTGCAATGAATGAATATTCTCCTCCCTCTGTTGATGCCTCCAAGATTAAACCGGGTAGTCCATTGAGTTTCCAAGGTCCATTGTTTATTGGTATTTCCGGAGTGAACCAAGCTTCCCATTTCCTTCCGTGATAATCGCAAATTGCTTTTGTACATTCATAGCCTAAGATATTTCTTGTTGAATCTGTAATTTCCCAGACACAATCATCGGGAGACTCATCATAATAGAAAAGTTCCATACCCGTTGAATCATAACATCTCATATTGCTGTCTTTAAATGACTTCACAATATAATAGCTTCCATCTTTTTGAGGCAAAGCGTCAAAATTCCCTGTGGCAAGTGCTATATTTGATCGATTTTTAATCTCTGCAGAGCCTTTAGAGCTGGATTTCAGAGAATCAAGATATTCAGTCATAGGAGAATAGAACTTCGAATCTGTGGAATTGGTAAGAAGTATATACTTGTTCTTCTGATCAGAAGTCCCATTTCCTACACTTTGGAAATATGCATCATAGCCTACCTTAATTTCCGCTTTCTGAGCGTTTAATAATGTTGCCATATGCAACATTATAAAGGAAATAAATAACGTCTTTTTCATTTTCGTAAAGAGATTGTGAAGAGCAGTTCGCGTCCGCGGAGCCATCGCTGGGACTCGAAGGATGAGAGCTGGTTGTAGGTTGTATAATTGTATGATTTTTGATTCAGAATGTTGTTGAGCATTCCGGAGAGTTCAATACGCTTACTTAGCTTATAGACTAATTTTGTGTCGAGGAGGAATACGTTTTTGTAAGTTCCAGCTGTCAATTCGTTACGGTAATGTTCTCCCATTATGCGCCATTCCCATTTTTTATGAGGCAATATGTTGATGAGAAATGAGTTCTCCATGCCGCAGAGCCATGAGTTCTTTATACTGTTCATTTGGAGCTGGCTGTTGGAGAATACGAATGAATAATCAAAGCTGAGCCAGCGAAGAGGTGAACCGTTGATCTTAGCGCCGACACTCCAGCCAAGACTCACTGAGTTAACGGCATTGTTTTCGGAGATAAGATGCGACTCGCCACGGTTGAACGAGCCATTGAGATTGGCTGAGCCACGCATGAAGTCGAGCGTCTTTCCAATGCTTTCCATAGCCATTAGATTCTTACCATCACTCTTGGCAGCAGTGTAGGAATACACTATATAGTCACCATATAGTTGCTGCGACATTGTGTAAGGCAGATGCGACCATGACTGCATCACCATAGCGTTGGCGAACACTCCTTTGCGCGTATGCTTGTATGATAAACTTGCCGATACCCGCTGAGAAGAAGAATTATAGAAATTATCGACTCCCTGCTTAAATGTTCGGTAGTCTGTCATTATATAACCCGGTTGGATCATATTGAGATTCATCGGAGAGCGTCCGGTACCACCTCGCAAGGTCATAGAAAAGCGGTTGTTCGGTTTCCAGTTCATACTGAGTGAAGGGGAGAAATACACCTCCGAACGATTTGCAAGTTCCTTGTCGAAGGAGTAATGCGCAAAACTAAGAGGTGCATTAAGAGTGAAATTTACACGTTTCACCCAATATTCAAACTTAGGGATGGCGTACACAGTTAGGTAGTTTGTGTTCAACACGTTCTTTGTCTCTCCCGGTATTTCGGTAGGCATATCAGGCAACTCTGTATTCAGTGAACGCCAATATCCTTTTATGCCACCTTCGAGGCTTACTGTGATGCCTTTTATGGAGAATGCGTATGCGGCACTCTCATGGGTGTAGAAAGCATGGTCGCCGATATGTTGGCTGAAGCGAAGGTTATTGGCCTCGTTATTCAGGCGGTTAAAAACCGCCTTTCCATAAACATTGAGGGTCTGCGGCAGTGACTCCCATTCATTTTCGCTGTTGAAGGTGACAAGATGCTTCCCTTTAAAGCGCTTGATCATCTTGAATTTGTTGGCTATATAGTAATCTGGCAATTTTTCCGATTGGTCGTTTGGCAACGAGCCTGTCACTCCAAGACTTAAATCATCCCAGTCAATGTTTGTGGAAAGTGTATTGTTTATGAATGTTGTCTTCTGATTGACCTCATATATGAACTTGCCTGAAAGAGAGTGGGAGCGGTCGCTTCCGTCTCGATTTTCAGTGATAATGCGGTCTCCACTTTCAAGGAAATAGGTGGTTATATTGGCAGCTTGCGCGATCACACGATTGAATGAATAGTCTATCTGCGCCTTGAACTCACCGTTTTTCAATTTCCAAAGACTATTGGTTGATAGCAATGCCGAACGGTTGAAAAGAGTGCGTTTTCTGCTGAGATTTGGAACTCCGGGGAGTGACACACTGACATAAGGGTTGAGAGCCGTCCCTCTGCCGGATGCGAAGAAATCAGTGACATTTGAAGATAGATCCTCCCCAATATTGTTGGTCTTTAATGTAGTGATATTCTGGAATCCGGGCATGACTGCCATTGCGAAGAGCTCGCCATCCCATACTGCGCCCTTTGGTTGCCAAGAATGTCCTCCTCCGGCATCGCCATGGAAAGTCCAAGTTGCCTTTGCCTTGTTTTTCAATTTGAGGTTGATTGCAGCTTTGTCAGAGAAACTGATACCAGAGAGCACCTGCATTGGCTGATGATTTTCCATTACTTCTACGGCACCTACATCGTCATGGTTTATGCCATTGGTGGCTATGCCATATTTGCCGCCTAAAAGATCAGAGCCTTCTATATAGAACTTGTTGATATCCTCCCCTTGATATTGTATCTTTCCGTTGCTTGCCACGTCGATACCTGGCATACGTTTCAAGACATCGCCGATGCTTCGGTCTTGCGCTTGCGCAAAACTCCCGACATCATATGTTATAGTATCTCCTTGTTCGCGTATTCGGTCAGCCTTGACTGCCACTTCCTTGAGCATTGTGGCAGCTGCTTCCATAATGATAGTAACCGGTATTTGAACGCTGTCGAGTTGCACGGTCTGTTTGGCGAAACCCATCATCGACACATCAAGCGTGTAACCCTTGACTTCCGGCGATGGGATAGAAAATTTACCATTTGTATCCGAGGTAGCATACTTCTTGATTTTCCCTTCGGAATTTCGCAGAATTACAGAAGCTCCGGTCAACGGCTCTTTCGAGCCTTCCTCCAGAACTGTGCCGGACACATTGATCTGAGCTGCACTTGTCAGGGCAGCTAAAAGGAAACCTAATATGAAAAGAGAGGTTTTCATTCGTGATAGTCGGTTTCGAGGTAATCATCCGTTCCTTTATAGTCAGCATTCACATTTACTTTTCCACCTGTCATAGCACTTATTTGTGCAGATCGGTTGCGTCTTCCATGATCCCTCATTTTGAGATATGATTTTCTTTTCGTCTTGTAGAGTTCATCTTCGTTTATGAGAATTGGTTTGAAAGGCTCATTGCATTCCTGTAAACCTGTTATAATGAAGCCATATTCCCCATCTTCAGTGTCAGCTTTCATTATCAAGCCGGGAAGTCCGCAAAGTTGCCACGGACCATCCTGAACAGGAATTTCGGGTGCAAACCAAGCTTTCCATTTTCTACCGTGATAGTCAGCCGTAGCAAGGTTACACTCATAATCAAGAACTGTAGCAGTGGAATCACATATCTCCCATTTAAGGTCGTTCATATCCGTTTCATACTGATACTGATCTGCTCCATTGGAATTCCAAACCATGATCGTGCGGCCTTGGAAATCCTTTTGATTTTTATAACGACTTTCTGGCATCAGTCCTTTCTCTCTCATAATTGCAAATGCGTCTGCACCAGTATTCATAAATTCCCTCAGAGCGTCATCCATTGCCTGATCTCGGATTGCCTTCCCTGTCGGGTCATTTTCCAATGAATCCACATAGAATGTCTGGGGATCATAATAATAGGATGCCCCCTTCCCTATTTGGAGAATAAACTTATGTTCCGTTATCTCTTGTTTTTTCTCTGCATCATTTTTATTATCATTGTCCCTCGACTTATGCCTTTCTGTAAATTGCGCTTTGAGGTGTGCCTTAGGTCTTTCTTCACTAAATGAGGATAGTGAAAGTGTTACGGCTATTGTTAACGTAAAGAAAAGTCTTTCCATATTCATTTGTGATAATCGGTTTCAAGGAAGTCTATATGAAGGTCGGGTGCATCATTGACTTCATTCTTAATCTCAATTTTTTCTCCACTTGGAGTATTGCTTATAAAAGCATTGACCATTGTAGCTCCATTTGTAAGATATTGACGCATACCTCTAAGCATATCTTTTCGATTCATCTTGTCATACTTTTTCGGGTTATAAATCGGCACTATTTCCTGATTACTCGATTCAATACCCGTGGCAATAAACTGATGCTGTCCTGTGCTCTCGCTCGCCTCAAGAATCAAGCCGGGCAAACCGCATAGTTTCCATGGACCATCCTGAATCGGGATATCCGGAGTAAACCAGACTGTCCAATGCCTGCCATGGTAATCGGTTTCTGCCATTACACACTCATATCCAAGTACAGTCTTCACTGAATCTCCAACTTCCCACACCATCTCGGCAAGGGATTCGGAATAATATCCTTGCTCCAACATTCCAGTCTGATCATAAACTGTGACAATGGAATCGGCACTATTTTTAAACACATATAGCTTTCCTTGACTTGTAAGAATAGAACTATCATCTTGCGTTTCAATGTATCTCTTAATCCCTGCTCTCTTCATTTTTTTATATATTGCTTCTCCTGACGGAGTGGATTTAAGAGAATCCAGGAATTCCGTACGAGGACTAAAGAACTTTGAATATCCGCTATTTGCAAGCAGCACCATCTTATGCTCGGTATCGTATGCTTTAGCATCTGTTTTCAGATGCTTGTGAGGATAGTCATAACTAACCTTAATCTCAGCACGAGGAAACTCTTTTTTCTTCTTAGCATCCGTCTCAAAGGGAACAGAAAGCAAAAGAAAGATTATTGCAAAAAGAAAGAAAAATCCTTTTAGTTTATTGATTTCCATCTTAAAAAAAAGTAAAATATGATTCATCCCACAAAGATACGCACAAACGAGAGAAAAATTACAATATAATTCGGGAAATCTTCTCCAATGATGCAAAATATATACTTAAGTATATATTTTAAGTAAAAAAAATACTTACTAAGAACCCATCTCATAAATTTGAGAGCCTCTGGGGTCGCTTTTTTGGCTTTTGAGCGATTGAGCATAGCGGGCTGATTGTGTGCTCTTGCGCTTGGGGACTTCTGCAATAGAGATTACTTTAAAGGCCGAATTTTAGGCTCCATTTCTAATAAGATGAAGCCTAAGTTATTTTAAGAACAATGGTCATTAATTAATCCAGACGATTTCGTCAAAGCTGCCGCCAAATACGTTGATTGGGGTCCAGTCTTGCTTCTTAAATGAATATTCCATTGTGATATTTCCGTTGACGTCACGGTGTGATTCAAAATGAATTGTCAGCCTATCAGGTCGATCATGATTTACAGTTGCTGACAAGGCTTTGTTAGGGAAGGAAGCTATTGGCGCATGAGATAAAGATAGATTTTCACCTATAGTATATAGAAAGCTTGAGTTGCCATTTTCAAATTTTTCTTTTACCACTATGTACCCTGCTGTCCATTGTGGATTTTCCTTGTCAAATGGTTGTATGGAGAATGGAATAATCCTTGCAGCCTCTATCTCATCCAATGTAGCAAATCCCATCTGATAGTTGAAGAAAACCGGAATCCATTTCCCGTTTCCTTTGTTCGCAGCCAATAGCACGCCGTCGGAAGTACATACGCCCGGGAAGTCTCCTAATTGGTCAGCTTTCACTCCTTCAGGCAAGGGGAAACCCATGGGCAGCGGTTGGGATCTGGAGGTAAGATAATTTTCTGAACGATCAAGATTAGTAGTGATATCTGTAGCCATGTACATTTTGCCATCATAGCTCTGGATAGCTCCTATAGTTCTTCCATTCCCAAACAAAGCAATCGTATTGAGGTCGCTCAACTTATTCCATTCCTGAGTACACAGGTCAAAGAAAAATGGATGTTGATTTCCGTTTTCGTTTGACAATCCACAAATACCGTATAAACGGTACGCCCCTATTGCAGAATGGAAATCAGGATGTTCTGTCAATGACCATGATTTCATGTCACTTTGGTTATTGTTTTCATCAGCCCATCTTGTGATTTGTTTTTCAAGTGATGTTAGGATTTTAGTAGCATTGTAAACTCCATAAAGGTTTAACTCAGATGGAGTAAGTCCGTCAGTGAGATTTACATTGCCAATGGTCATAATATCTCCGTTACGCATGAGATTGATTTCAACACGTGAAGCTGGTTTTCGATAAGGCATTTGGATAGTCAATCCGTCAGAAGATTTAGTGATAACTTTTGCCTTATACCCTTTGATAAATCCCTCTGGAATAATAGTTTCTCCAGTATTCCAAAAGAAATTCAGTAATACATCGTCGGATTCCTGATAACCACTTCCTTCAAGGTGAACAATTGAGCCTGGAGAAACAGTTTGCCCGTCTTCTAAAATCCCGGCATTAATGATAAGTTCAGGATTTTTCGGATCATTGTTGTCACTGCAAGATAACATTATCAGGCAGACAAGGAATGTGAAAAGATTGGTTATTTTTTCCATATTTTCGGTTTATTTAGTTTGTATGCTAATGAAGTTGTTTAAACAACTTCATAATATTGATACCATAATTTCTGAAATACTGCATTAATCCGTAAAAAAATTAAGCGCCTCTCCGAGACTACTGGACTGATGTTAATGCCACCCCCGGCTAAAGCCTGTGGTTTATGCATGATTATAAAGTATCCAACCTAATTTTTGCTTATGAAAAATGGAGCATTCAACTTAACACACTAATATTTTACGAAGTTACGAACTAAAAATAAAAAAACTCTCAACAAATGTTGAGAGTTAAAGAGTTTTAACAATATTTGCATTTTTTTACGAAATCTGAGCAGATGTATAGAACTAATCTGGCAAAACGATTCAAGTTACACTTGCTAACACAAATTTCGCGGCAGGCATCTATGTCAGTTAGATTTTTTCGGTTGATTTGTGGCGCATTATTTGCCAGGAGTTGATGATATTTTGCCAAGCTATGTAGGAGGCTGGGGCAATGGAGGCGATTGGATTCATGTAGGCAAGGGCAATCCAAACGGCAAGGACTGTATTTTTCTGACCCATCCCCTGTCCTCCTGAAACAGGGTCTCCAAAACTGCGCCCTACCATTCTGCCTATCTTGAACTGCAGAAGACAGACCACGAGAGCACCAATGGCAAGCCAGATCATGGTGCCGAGAGATGAAGATTCATAATGGTTGATAATGAAACTTACGCATCCACCTACGATGATAAATAGGGATATTGCCCAAAGATAGAACGAGATAGATTGATGAGCCTTTACAGCTTCATGAAAACGTGGGAGTGTATGGCGAAGCAAGAATGAGGCAAGCAATGGACCCAAAAGGAGTGGCATCACCATCTTGAAAATCATAAGAAATGACTCCCAGAAACTATATTCCGTATCTCCTACCATTGCAAGGACGAAGGGACCGACAATTGCCACAAAGACATTGCAGAGTAAAGAATAAGTTGCGAGTTTTGGTAGACTGCCTCCAAGCATGGCACAAATCACGGGAGCTGCAGTTGCTGTAGGGATGAAGACACATATAAAGACTCCTTCTGCAACTGTATGGTTGATCCATGCAAGCGATAAGTAAGCTATTGCAGCAACCAACATCTGAATGCCAAGAAGCACCCATTGAAATTTGCCAAGTGCTATGTGGCGGAAATCGAGTTTGCAATATGTGATGAAGAGCATTGTGAAGATGAGATATGGAGAAAGGAATTGAACGTATCCCATCCAGGGATAAAACAGAATGCCACCCAACATAGCGATGGGCAGCATAAATGGCTTAAGTCTGTTAAGTTTTGTAGAAGACATAAGTATTAATGCATAATTAATAATGCATAATGCATTATTATTTGTCAATTAATTTAAATCGCAAAGGAATTTATATTACCAAAAGGCGCCTCTCCGATGCTACTGAGCTCGACTATTAATACCCCAAATGAAATGTGGGGTTTGAGCATAATCGTCAGGTCGCCGACTTGACCAATACATTGGAAACAAAAATAAACAATGCTCAAAGTGATTCGAGGATGGATTTCAGGCTTTGGAAGGTTTTTTCGGGGGCTTCAGTCCAGAAATTCTTATATTGTGATATATTGTCTGCTTGTCCGGGGGTGTCGCTGACTACTCTTACTACAGCAAAGGGGACGCCGCAGTCATGGCAAGCATGAGCTATAGATGCGGATTCCATGTCGCATGCAAGGGCATCAGGATAGTTTTCTTTTATGAATTCCACCTCTTCAACTTTGCTAATAAAGCGATCTCCTGAGCAGATCAAGCCGAAGCGAATATCTGAGGAAGCATTGTCTCGACATGACTCTACTACGGCAGCATCCATTGCGAAGCGTTCCGGCATACCATCCATATGTCCCCATTTGGTCTCTGGACCACACCATACGTCGTGGTAGGCAGCTTCTGTAGCCACGAGGAGGGAGCCGACTTTCATTGAAGCATCTGCGCCTCCAGCCACTCCGGAGTTGATGATGAGATCAGGGTGAAATATCTCGATCATTCGGTAGGCATTGAGGGCAGAACTTACTTTTCCTATTCCGCATTTCATCACACACACTTCATGCATGCCAACCTTGCCAATATAAGCTTTTCTACCATCGAAATCCACCTCTGACATATTTTCTAATAGGGGAAGCAGAAGAGCTACTTCCTTATCCATTGCTGCAAGTATTCCTATTTTCATGTTTTCTAATTGAGAATTGAGAATTGAGAAATTCTACAAGAAAAACGGAAAATGTTGTGGGATATTATTGAATTTTTTGTAAATTTGCGGTGGAAGTAGTATGGGAGTTAGTTTTATATACGTTATAGTGCATGCTGAGCATGATATATTACTAAATTTGGCTCGGCGCAAGTATTATTAATCATTGAATAGATTATGAAATCAATAAAGATATGGAATGATGCTCCGTCGGATAAACAGGCGGAGCAAATAGCAGAAAGGCTTAAGGCTGGTGAGATATGGATTATTCCTACTGACAGTGTGTATGGGATAATGTGTGATGCTTTGAATCAGAAAGCTGTCAGGGAGGTGTGCGATCTGAAAGGGATAAATCCTGAGAAAAATCATCTTTCAATCATATGTACTGATATTTCTATGGCTGCTGAATATGCCAGAATTGGAGACAGGACTTACGCATTGATGCGAGATAATACTCCGGGTCCTATCACATTCATATGTAAAGCTCAGTCGAATTTGCCAAAGGAATTCAAGAAGCGTAAAACGGTTGGCATCCGTATTCCTGACAATCTTACTTCAAGAATGGTATGTGAGAAATTGGGAAATCCTTTACTGACTACTTCTATTGAGTTTGAGGATGAGGATTATGCACGGAATCCTGAGTTGATATTGGAAGCATATAATGGCAAAGTGGATGGAGTCGTGATGGGAGAAGATGGAGGAACCGAACTGACTACTGTGATTGATTGTACGGAAGACTCTCTCAATATTATTCGGGATGGGATGAAGGATATAGAAATATGAAAAGCAGACAAGAAAGACTGCTTTCCATGACGCAACACATTCATATCATTTCATGCTCCAAATGAGATAGCAATTTGTTATTTTTTTAATCTTAGATTTTGAATTGTCGGGGATTTTTGTTAATTTTGCGTATCTCGTTGGCGAGATGTAGATGATAGAGATAGGAATATAAGATATAACCTTATAAAACATAATAGATATGTCAAAAGTAACAGTTGTAGGCGCAGGCAACGTAGGTGCTACCGCTGCCAATGTAATGGCCATCCGCGAAGTGGCTGACGAAGTTGTAATGATTGATATCAAGGAAGGCGTATCCGAAGGAAAAGCTATGGATATGATGCAGACAGCCAATCTTCTTGATATGAACACAAGAATTTCTGGTGTCACCAACAATTATGAGGCAACTGCAAATTCAGACGTAGTTGTGATCACTTCAGGTATCCCCCGCAAGCCAGGAATGACCCGTGAGGAACTCATCGGAGTAAATGCAGGCATCGTAAAGCAGGTGACTGAAAGCGTACTTAAGCACAGCCCCAATGCTGTGATCGTATGTGTATCCAATCCTATGGACACTATGACTTACCTTATCCACAAGGTATCCGGACTTCCTAAAAACCGTATAATCGGTATGGGTGGCGCACTTGACAGCAGCCGTTTCAAATACTATCTGAGCAAAGCTCTTGGTGCTAACCCTAACGAGGTAGAAGGCTTTGTAATCGGTGGCCATGGTGACACAACTATGATACCGATGCGTCGCTACGCTACTCTCCGTGGTATTCCATGCGAAACACTTCTTGACAAGGAAACAATGGACAAAGTAGTTGCTGACACTATGGTGGGAGGCGCAACCCTCACTAAGCTTCTTGGCACAAGCGCATGGTATGCACCGGGTGCAGCTACAGCAGAAGTGGTAGAGGCAGTGATCCACGATCAGGATGCCATCATTCCTTGCTCTGCTCTTCTTGACGGCGAATATGGAGAGAAAGATCTTTGCATTGGTGTTCCTTGCGTACTTGGCAAGGGTGGTATCAAGAAGATCATCGAAATCGACCTTAACGAAGAAGAAAAAGAACTCTTCGCTAAGAGCGCAGCTGCAGTGCACAAGACAAACGAAGCACTCCCCTGCTAATTAATGCATAATTGGCTTCGTCAAAACTAAAGCAAGTCATAATGCAAAATGCATTATTGAAATCTACGAAAAACTCCACTGAATTTCGGTGGAGTTTTTTTAAGCCCATCTCATAAATTTGAAATGGGCCCTTATGTAGAAATATATGAAAGTATAATTTAAAAGAGAGCGGTGTAGGCTACGTATTCGCCGACAAGAGCGAGGATGAAGAGGATGCCAAAGACTAAAGCTATTTTCGCAAGAAGCGTGCCGGAATGAGGGATCATCTTACCGATTAGCAATGACATAAGCCAAGTGAAAACCGACATGAACAAAGCAAAGCAATCAATATAAGCCCACCATCCTAATTCCTTTCTGAATCGGAATGTCACAGCAATATACACGATAGTCATTATTACTGATAAGAGAGCAAGAAGCATCTTTTTTGTAGTAGACATTATCTATAGAGTTTTACAGCATGCCCTATTCCATCGCGATCAATTGCCAAAGCAATATAAAATCCATTTGGATGGGCTGCAAGATCGACATGCGCAACATTTGTATTTCGATATTTCCTATTTTCTACCATCATACCAGTGACATCGTAGACAATCACCCTCTCGATATCAATAGGCAAGGACAAGGCAAAGTGTCCGGCAATATTGGAAGTGACAATAGGAACTTCTGGCTGAGTAACCGATAAAGTTTCTTCGGGATAGAAAACATATTCAACAGGGTCTTCAGTCTCAAAATCAAATTCAGTTGCTTCGCGACGCACCATCCAAAACGATTCCTTGTCATCAAAAGATACAGCGTAATAATCCTCATTTTCCGGATTCTTAAGCATATCAAAAACCACTTCGGGGTAAGTTTCCCACTGTTCTATAGCTTCAGATGGAATGCGGCTATCGTAGCGAATCATTTCTATATCTCTTGAAAAATCAGTAAGAATAGAACGAACCATAGGAGTCATCTTATCCTTATCGAAAGTTTCTTTAAGAGAATACGCCAATATTGGGAAAGCCTTATTTTCGGCCGAGACCACTACAAAACCACCTGACGGAGAGTTGAATAGATAGAATGGAGTAAAGAGACGTAGAGTAGTTAGGTCCTTACCGTTATAGACATACGACACCGGAGGAGTAACGAAATTTCGAGACTCATTAAAGAATTTCTGTGCCATCGCTTTAGCCTCTTTCTGGCCTATGGTCTCAGCAAACAAGAGATGACCATCTGCCGACATTATGCCGCAGACAGTCATCACAAGTAATATTTTCTTTAAAATTCCCATATCTATATAACGCTTGAAAGCGCGTGATAGTGCATGGGATGAGAATTATTCTTCGGCTGCGAGTACTTCAGAAGTATCAACTTCAGCGTTGTCAGACTGAATATTCGGAAGTTCGAGACCAAGATGCTGCTTCTTGTCGATTATCTTAAGCCATATGCCAATGAGAAGAGCGGCAACCCCAAGACATGCGAGCATCACGAGAGGCCATGTATAATTGTAGCTAACGGCAGCCTCAGCCTCAGTCATTGTACCATTTGCAAGACCTTCCGCAATCTCGGGGTTAGTGTTGTCGAGCACCTTACCTATAAGAAGCGGGAAAAGCCAAAGACCTATATTCTGAATCCAGAATATCAGCGCATAGGCTGAACCAATGATTTTTGCATCGACAAGTTTTGGGACTGAAGGCCATAATGAAGCTGGCACCAAAGAGAAAGATGCACCCAAAACAAGAATTGTCAGATATGCAACCACTACTCCACCAAGGTCATTACCCTTAAACAATGGAAGGATGAACGCAAATGTGAGATGGCAGATGATAAGAAGCAATGCACCAAACACAAGCATAGTTGCTGCTTTACCCTTATGGTCGACATACTTACCAAGAATCGGAGTAATACCTACAGCAAGCAGGGGGAAGACAGCGAATATAGATGCTGCACTCTGGCACATATAGCCCATCCAGCAATATACAAGAAGAGCAGCCACTGCCAATACAAGCATTCCAGACTTCATGCTTTTCTTGGAAGAGAAATTGCTGACGAAGGCAGCGGCAGCAGCTATAAGCATAACAATGTATTGCACCACAGTCTCTGCATCAGAAGCCCAGAAGCTATTGGGATCTACTTCTGTAAATGTCAGGTTGCACTGGAGCATATTTACTGCATACTTCTGAAATGGGAAGATTGCAGAATAGTAAAGCACACAAAGGAATGCCACAAGCCAGAACCCACTGCTACGAAGAATCTGGCCAAGGTCGCTGATACGGAATGGATCATCCTTTTCCTCTTCTGCATGAGTCTGAGAATCAAGCTTACGGTCCATAAAGAAATAGACTATAAACATGATAAGAGCAATCATAAGAAGCACAACACCAAATGCCACGGCATTGCTCACCTTTGGAGTGCCTCCCATATAAGCAAAGAGAGGAGAGAAGATCATACATGTAGCTACACCCAGACGGGCAAGAGCCATTTCAGACCCCATAGCAAGAGCCATTTCACGACCTTTAAACCACTTTACGATGCCACGGCTGACAGTGATACCAGCCATCTCAACACCACAACCAAAGATCATAAAACCAATGGCAGAGAACTTAGCAGATGCTGGCATTCCCTCATAGAACGGCGACACGCCAAGTTCATCAAAAATAGGTATGTAATTGAGGTGTTCGGTAAACCACACTTCCAACGAGCTATTGGCAAACATATCAGTGACAGCATACCAGTTAATGGTAGCTCCAACCAGCATCACCACTCCTGAGAGGAGCGCAGTGAAGCGAACACCCATCTTGTCGAGGATGATACCTGCGAAGATGAGGAAAAAGATGAAGACATTCAGGAATGTCTCACTACCCTGCATCGTTCCAAAGGCAGTGTTGTCCCAACCAAGTTGACTTTGAACCAAATTCTTGATTGGCGACATCACATCCATGAAGATGTAGCTGCAGAACATGGCCATGGCCAGAAGGAGCAAAGCTGTCCATCTGGCCCAGGCCTTATCGCTTAATACAATTTTAGTATTGGCCATGATTAGATATCCTTATCGTGCTCAAGGAGCAGGGTCATGGAAGGACGGTCGCAAACTTCAGCAGGACCGAAATACTGGATCGGGCCAGGATACTGATAGAGAGTGTTGAGCATTAAAGTCTCACGCATAGAAGCAAACTTCATGTAAGGTTTGCCTTTGAGGTCGACAAGAGCTTTCTGGATAACGGGCTTCATATGACCATGACGCTTCTCCATATTCATCATCATAGTGATAGGAATACCACCAGCAATCCAATTCTCAGGCTTATCAGTAAGATTGCGTACAGAGCTCATATAGCCTGTCACGCCGCTATTGATAAGCATAGCTGCATTGTAGCCAAGCGCGTAGCAATAGTCTGCGTCAAAGTTGGTCGGATCAGCGCAACGACCCTCATAGCCGAAGAAGTGATGCTGAGTAGCATATTTGCCATGATATTGTCCGTCCTTCTTAAGTTCAGCAAGACGCTTTCCTACCATATCAGCAAGAAGTTCCTCTGTATCAATGAGTGAAACCTGAACGTTGCCGTGACTGTCACGGTCAAGGCTTAGCTGAAGAGCAATGCTCTTAGGAAGCGAGAGGAAAAGTTCTGCTTCTGCCGGCTGGAGATATTTTGCGATAGCCTCCAACTTCTCTTCATCTCTGAGAGAATCAAATTCTGCAGCATGCTCAGCAAGAATATCATTGAGCTGCGCGATTAGAAGCTTCATAGAAGGAATGAACTCAATAAGGCCTTCCGGGACAAGAACTGTACCGAAGTTCCAACCCATCTTTGCACGCTCTACAATCATATAGCAAAGCTGATTGACGATATTGTCAAGAGTCATGCGTTTTGCCTGCACTTCCTCAGAGATAAGACAATAATTAGGCTGGCACTCAAGAGCGCATTCAAGAGCAATATGGCTTGCAGAGCGACCCATTAGCTTGATGAAGTGATAATATTTCTTTGCAGAATTACAATCGCGCTGTATATTACCGATAACCTCAGAATATACCTTGCATGCAGTGTCAAAACCGAAAGAAGTCTCAATCCATTTGTTCTTAAGGTCGCCATCAATAGTCTTAGGCACACCAATCACCTGCACACCGGCACCATTAGCCTTATAATACTCAGCGAGCACACAAGCGTTAGTATTAGAATCATCGCCACCAATAATGACGAGAGCCTTGATATTAAGTTCTTTAAGAATCTTAAGGCCAGCATCAAACTGCTCGGGAGTTTCGAGTTTTGTACGTCCGGAGCCGATTATGTCAAAGCCACCGGTGTTGCGATAATCTTTCAGGAAACCTTCAGTGATCTCCATATACTGATGTTCGATAAAACCGGAAGGCCCCATAAGGAAACCATAAAGACGGCATTCCTTATTCAACTTCTTAAGTGCATCGAAAATACCACTAACCACATTATGTCCGCCAGGAGCTTGGCCACCGGAGAGGATAATTCCGACATTGAAAGGCTCCTCAACACGCTGGGGATTCTCATCTTGCTTGAACTCCACGATAGGAAGTCCGTAAGTGTTAGGGAAAAGTTTCTTAATTTCTTCCTGATCGGCAACAGACTCAGTAGGAGCGCCGATTTCCAGTTTCACTGCACCCTGAAGTGCTTTTGGGAGCTTAGGCTGATACTCAGCACGGACTCTCTGAAGGGGACTTTTTTTCATAGTTGAAATAAAATCTAAAATTCAAAATATTTGAGTGCAAAATTAATCAATAAAATCAAGGAATCCAAAAAAATCGGTACATTTGATAGTGATAGAATGAATTTTTCTTAAAAAAACATTGAAAAATAGACTAAACTAATCATAAAATTTTGATGATAAAAAAATAATGACTATATTTGCACCTAAATTCAACTTTCGGAAGCGAAAGATGATGGTCATTAGAATAAAACCAAACAAAAGAACTTATGAAACTGAATTTCCTCAAATCAATAAAGGGCGTAGCAATAGGGATGATGACAATGATGACATTTTCAGCATCAGCCGGGATAGCAGTGCTTGACATATGCGAGCGAAACTATGAACTTGAGTCATCGGGAGATTACTCAAGACAAGTATATTCAGCCTCATATATGTGTGACATAGCGGGTTATGAATACATTGTAACAAAAGACATTGAAGAGGCTATGACACAAGACGTAATACTCCTTGCGAATGTCATGACCTCGACATCGTTTACAAGAGAGGAAATGCTCGCCTTATCGAATTGGGTAAAAGACGGAGGCACCTTCGTCTCACCGGCAATTAAAGCCGTTCCTGCTTCTTGCTCCGATGTAGTGTCTGAGATGTTTGGCATCGATGCAAATGGGAAATTCACAAAAAGCAATGAGCGACCGATAATCAAATGGAATGAAGAATATTATTCCGACCGGGAACTTGAATATATCGATGAGGAGCATGAACGCGAGACTTCAATAGGAGGAGTGAAAAGCTTCACCTTTACCCCAAACAACTGCGATTTGCTTGCAGCATATAACAATGGCACCCCTGCCGTAGCAAGAAATGCACATGGCAAAGGGACAGCATATCTTGTTGGCATAGCATGGAGAGATGCAGTGCAACGCAACCAACTTAACAAAGACCAGAATTCGTCAAGGGAGTACAATAATGGATTTGAACCCTCCTCTGATGTCTGGGCTCTATTCTTACGCTCTATCTATGCAAAAGCCACCGGCTTGTCGGTATGGAAATTTACTGTCCCCGCCGGCTATCTACAGCTGCTGGTGCCCACCCATGACTGCGATAGCCGCACTGCCTATGACGAAATGCATTACATGTCGGAATATGAAAAGTCGCTCGGAATGAAAGGCCATTACTTCCTTACCACCCATTACTTCAGCGACAAGGTCAATTTTGGACATTCATATCTTTCAGACTTCTATAATTCAGAGACCCTCCCGAAGGCAGCCCAATTGCTGAAGGATGGACATACGGTTGGCAGCCATTCAGTATGCCATTTCCCTGACTTCAACAAGACACGCAACACCGATATCGTCACAAAAGAAGAGTATGCCCACAGGGCAACTTGTGTAGACGGCACCAGCACAGGAGTATCGACATGGGCAGAGATAGTCATGTCAAAACAAATTCTTGAAGAAGATCTTGGGAATAATGTAAGATCTTTTAGATCGGGTCATCTATGCGTGAATCCAGACTTCCATGCAATGCTTGAAGCTGGCGACTATAGTTTTCAGTCGTGCTATACCGGTGGAGATATTCTATCAGAATTCCCATTTTTTGGGCGTTACGACACCAGTTGGGAAAAAGACCAATCAAAAGTGCTGACTATACAACTCCATATTTCAGATGTATATAATAACAAAGATGGAGAACAGCCCCTCAACAATGACACGTGGGACACACACCATTGTGTAAATGATTGGGAAGCTGCCATGCAAAAGCTTCGTGGCAATTATGCCTCTGCAGTATTACTTATACATCCCAATAGAGACTGGAAAATGACACTCCAGAAGCGCCTTGTAGAGCGTCTTGACCTTTCAGAAGTGGGAATGTATAACTTTGAAGATTATGGAGACTTCTGGATATCACGCCTCAACAACAAGTTTGCATATACATATAATGAAGAAGACGGACAGCTTACGATAACAACAGAAGACCTAAACGGAGTTAAAAAAAATCGGCTGACGTATGCTATCGAAATAAGTGACAAACCTGTGAAAACAGTGATCGTATGCAACGGCGATGCTACCGAGGCATACAATGCTAAACTGAAGAAACTTTCAGATACACGCTATCTTGCAATTCCGGACTACGACAACCCAGTAGGCATGAGTGTAGGACAAGTGAGTAGCTCTGACGCGGGATATTCTGCCATATATGACATCAATGGGAGACTGATATCAACAGATTTGAGCAATCCGGATACCATGACTAAGCTTCCTAAAGGTATATACATAATCAAAGGAGTCAACACTTCAAAGAAAATCATAATCTGATTTAGTTGGAATAAATGCAGAGGTGAATAGAGTGAAATAACGTACAGGGTTGGGTTATATGGGAAATAATGATATGACAATATGGACAACAAGACATTTTTGGAAACATTAAGCCAACGGATAAATGCCGGGAAGGACGAGACATCAGAGATGGCTGAATCATTATTTCAGGTGCTGACATCAGCAGCTCTTGAGGGTGACACTGTCACCTTTCCCGGATTTGGAAGTTTTGAACCACGCAAACGAATAGAAAGGATTGCCATACACCCATCTACAGGAAAAAGGATGTTGATTCCACCTAAGATCACACTTACATTCAAGCCATCAACATTGTTAAAACAGAAAGTCCGCAACCATGAATAACAAAATCACATTTCCGCGGCTTGCAACAATGCTTGCCGACCGATCCGGAAGGTCGAAGAGATTCTCTGAGGATTTTCTGAGAGAATTCTTTTCATTGATTAGCGAAACACTTGAGGCTGGAGAAAGTGTCAAGATAAAAGGACTTGGTACTTTTAGGCTAATTCGGGTGGAACCAAGACGCAGTGTAGATGTGACAACGGGGGCTCCGATGGAAATATCGGGGCACTCAAAAGTTGTCTTCACTCCTGCCAAAGAACTTGCAGAAGCTGTCAATGCCCCGTTTGAAGCCTTTACTGCAATCGAAATCAGCGATGATGCAGACATAGAACAACTTTTATCAAAAGAAGAGCTTGAACATCAAGACGAAACCGAAGAATTCACACAGGAGGCATACGACGAAGAAGAGACAACTGAAGATATCATAAGAGCTTCTGAAGAAAATTTGGATGAAATTTTCGAAAACACAGAAACTGAAGTTGAATATAAGCAAGTAAGTCTCTCGGAAGAATATGAAGAGACAACTGAAGAGTCATCTGCGAATGAATATAAGCATCCTGAAATCATTGCTGATGATCAAGATGAAGCCGATGCTTTAGAAGCAGAGGAAGAAAATGTTTTAGAAGAAGAAGAAAAAAAGGCAGAAGATTATCAAACAACCGACATCAATGAGGAAGTAGAATCAAAGTCAAATGAAATCACACAAGATGAAACAACTAATGACATTGATTCTGAAACAAGCAATGAAGCCTCAGAAGAAATAGAAGATTATGAAGAAGAGCCCTCCCCCAGAAAAAACTGGACAAGGGGATTAAAGATTTCACTTATAGCAGCAGTAGTAGCGCTGTTCGCAACTTTTGTAATATGGTATATTTTTGCTACCAATGACTTCAATGGCTTATTTAGCAGATCAACTAAGACTGCGGATGCGAGTCACGAAGCAGGATTTGTAGTTGGGAAAGGAGTATCAAGTGAAAAGACTTCAGAAGACAAGCCTGCGAATCTGTTGGATAGCGTAGTGGACACACTTCAGGATATAGAAACAGAAGAGGAAGTGCCCACAGCCCCATCAGATGTCGTAGTGTATGACACCATCAGCACAACAAGGTATCTTACCACTATGGCAAAAGCCCATTATGGCAATTACAACCTATGGCCATATATATATGAAGAAAATAAATCATTTCTTGGCCATCCAGACCGCATACGCCCAGGAACACCAGTTGTGATTCCAAAGCTCAGCAAATATGGAGTGGATGCAACCAACAATGCAGATATAGAAAAAGCGAAGAAATTAGGCGTTGAGATTTACGCACGATACGGTAAGAAAATATGATTATTGTGCTAATCGCAAATCTTGAGAAAAAATTTTTGCAAATAATTTGGTAGAATAAAAAAAAAGCATTAACTTTGCATCGCAAAAGCAAGGATGAGCCTTGAAAGAAGCAAAAATGGTTCCATGTCCGAGTGGTTAGGTACCGGTCTGCAAAACCGTTCACAGCGGTTCGAATCCGCTTGGAACCTCAAAAGTCCTCCAAAACATTTTGGAGGGCTTTTATTTTTCAATAATTTTCAGAATAATTTCGGTATATAATTTGCATATTTCAAAAAGAAAGACTAAATTTGTAGTCACAAAATAAACTATAAAATATTCTATCTTATACACATGGAACTACCTTTTGCAGAATCATGGAAAATCAAGATGGTTGAACCCATCAGGAAAAGCTCGCGCGAAGAGCGTGAGAAATGGCTCAGAGAAGCAGATTACAATGTATTTATGCTCAAGAGCGATTACGTATATATAGATTGCCTTACCGACTCAGGGACCGGAGCCATGAGCGACCGTCAATGGGCAGCTATGATGACTGGCGACGAATCTTATGCCGGAGCAAGAAGCTTCTATGAGCTTAAAGATACAATCAAACGAATTACAGGCTTTGACTATGTACTTCCGACCCATCAAGGAAGAGCCGCTGAAAATGTGCTATTTTCTCATCTCGTAAAAGAGGGAGATTATGTGCCAGGCAATTCCCACTTCGACACGACCAAGGGACACATAGAATCACGCAAGGCATTTGCCATTGATTGCACAGTAGATGAAGCAAAGGACACTCAGCTCGAGGTGCCATTCAAAGGAAATGTAGACCTCAATAAACTTGAGGATGTCATAAAGAAGCATTCCGACAAGATACCTTTTATTATAGTCACAATCACCAACAACACTGCCGGAGGGCAACCGGTATCGATGGAAAACTTGCGAGGTGTAAGAAAGATAGCAGACAAATATGGAAAGCTCGTATTCTTCGACAGCGCTCGTTTTGCTGAAAATGCATATTTCATTAAAGTAAGAGAACCAGAGTTCAAAGACAAAAGCATCAAGGAGATTTGCCGAGAAATGTTCTCATATGCTGATGGAATGACAATGTCGTCGAAAAAAGATGGTCTGGTGAACATGGGTGGATTTATTGCCACGAACCATGAAGACATCTACGAAGGAGCAAAGCTCTTCCTGATACCATTTGAGGGCTTCTTGACATACGGAGGCATGAACGGAAGAGACATGGCAGCATTGGCAGTAGGACTTGACGAGAACACAGAATTCGACATGCTTCAGACACGTATCAAGCAAGTGGAATATCTTGCTTCAAAGCTGGATGAATATGGAATACCTTATCAACGCCCTGTAGGAGGACATGCAATATTTGTGGACGCAGACAAAGTGCTTGATCAGGTGCCCAAGGAAGAGTTTCCCGGTGTACGTCTTGGCATAGAATTGTACCTTGAGGCAGGAGTCAGAGGATGCGAGATAGGATATATGCTTGCAGACCGTGATCCAGTGACACGCGAAAACCGATTTGACGGCAACGACTTCTTGCGTCTCTGTATCTGCAGAAGAACATACACAGACAACCATATGAACGTCATAGCAGCAGCGTTGAAAAACGTATATGACCGTCGCCATGAGATCAAAAGAGGCGTAAAAATCAAGTGGGAAGCCGAATTAATGCGCCATTTCACAGTAAAACTTGAAGTTTTAGACTGAAATACGCAAAAAAATCATTAAAAAGTTGCACAGTCCAATAAAAAACAGTAACTTTGCATTCGCTTTCAGAATTTGTATTCCTTAGAATATAAAGACTCAAGCGTAAAATAATAACTCAATTCAATAAACCGGCAAGTTTTATGGCAACAAAAATCAGATTGCAGCGTCATGGCCGTAAAGGCTACGCTTATTATCCCATTGTAGTCGCCGATAGCAGGGCACCACGTGATGGTAAATTTATTG
>CAZGGB010000049.1:0-21542 GCA_964525115.1 uncultured Sangeribacter sp.
TGTAGCGTTGAGTGCCATCGTTACCCATATGTTCCAAAATGGAACATGTGCTCTTTTCCTCCAATTCACAGGATTTATAGATATTGGTAAGATGTTTTGTTATGGCCGGACGTTTCGTGCCGAATAAGTCAGCTATCTGTTGCTGTGTCAACCAGACAGTCTCATTCTCCAGCCGGACTTCAAGCTTAATTGTTGAGTCAGGTTGGTAAAGTATTATCTCATTGTCTTGCGATTCTGGAGCAAGAGGTATGGGAGTATTCTCATTCATAATGCAAAATTAACAAAATTTTTAACATTTAGGTAATAAGCATCAGATAATCAATAGAAACGATTCATAGCATCGACTTTGATACCATCAGATGTGTTTTTTACTGTGCAAATGGAATGGTATCATTTTGAGTCTTATATAAAAATAAACAAATCCCATCGTTAGGGTATGCTCAAACGATAGGATTTGATACAGTATAGAAATGCGAGCGAGTCTATTATGATCGCTACAGATTGGCTCAGTCTGTGAATTCAATGACTGTGCCTGTAGCGAGTGCTTTCGTTTGGTTGTAGATGAGGATAAATTTGTTTTTGTAGCTTATATTCACATTTATAATGGCTTGTGAGCCTTTAAGATCAGCGTTCTTGTACATTGAAGACATGGCCGACTGTCCAAGCGATTTCTTTGACATACCTCCGATGCCAAACCAGTAGTTTTGTTCAGATTCTCCAGCAACGTTACCTATGACTTTAAAGTTTTTCTTAGCAAGCACTACTTCTGTCTGCGTGATATTGTTGTTTGAGGTTGCTTCGCGTGAAAATGCACATCCGGTGCAGAGAAATGCGAGGGCTGCGAGTCCCGCGATAAGAGATTTTTTCATATTGTTATATTTAGTTTAAATTTTTACAGCTAAGTAGCTCGCAAAAATTAATGATATGATAGATGCGAGATAATCTTGAGTCAGGTTGGCTGCGGAGAGAAGGAGCTTAGCGAGCTAAGCGACTGAACGACAATGCCAAGATGGCCAAGATTAGCCGCAGTTATCATGTCAAGATCTTTCAAGCTGCATGGTTTTCATATATCGTTTAATTTTTGTGAGCTACTTACTTAGCATATGATATATCGCTCCAGGATTGGAGTCGGTCGTATTCTTCTTTGGTGATTCGCATGAAAGATCCATGCTGAGGGCGTTTCACGCCTTTTATGTTTTGAGGATTTTTGAAACTGCGCATATTTTCGTCCGCTTCGCAAATGCGGTAGTTGCGAGGTTTTGAGGAGTATTCTATGTAGCCGATATGCCATGTGTCTTCTCCGGGGAGCTGAAAAGCAGAAACCCCTTCACATTTCTTATTGCCTTCAAAATCAATGTAATCATCATCTACTGGCTCTCCCCATGGCCCCGTGAGTGCTGGACTCGTTGCAGTGAATAATCCAGGTTTCCCTCCCTCTTTTTTGATCATCATGTGCCATAGCTTATCTGCCGGCACCCAATTGATATCCGCATCGATTGTAGCATATCCCCAATCAAACAGCAATTTGGGTTGGGTTAAAGTAGTGAAAGATTCGTCAGCATATGAGTAATACATGCGGTCATAAGGCTCTTCATCACGATTCCACATTGAATAATATATCATATATCCACCCTTTTTACCATCTGGCCATTCATATGTAGCATCCCACATGATCTGAGGTGCCCACACTCGGTTGATGGTTGACCAATCTTTGTAGACGCTTTCTTGATCCGGATTGCTGAAAATATCTTTCCCTTTGCGGTAGTCGAAAGATGTAGATTCCCAATTTATAAGATCATCGCTCGTAAGCAGACAGATCCCATAATTGTCCCAAGTTTCCTTTTTGCCGAGTCTCTTTCTTGATGCTTCGTTGGCTTCCATATCTGTGCATGCCATCAGAAAACCCTTATCGTCGTGTCTGCGGCATATAAAAGCATCTCGAGTGCGACCCTCTATTGGAGCTATGAGATGATCGCTGAAGATGGAATCACCATCCAACAAATCGTGATATTCAATGCCATCCTTGCTGAGAGCATATGCTGTCCAAGCAGGTCCGGCATCATTCATGTGGCAATATAGCATATGATCACCTTTCTGAAGGTTGCCAACCTCCTTGGGCAAATTATTTGCTGCAAATGTTGGGATTCCCAAAATTGTTAGAAAAGTGGAGAGTGAAATAAGTAGTGACTTCATGATTAAAGGCAATGTATGGTTGAATTTTGATGCCAAATTAATAAGTTTTTTTCACTCGTGCAAATATTATACTCTATTATTTTAGCATATCGGCCATTTTTTGTAAATTTGCGATAATATTTTGTGAATATTCAATAATAACAACATATTTATGAAAAGAAAAATCTGCTTATCACTGCTTACTATGGCTTCAACTATAGTCTTGGCAGATTCACCGCTTTGGCTAAGGGACGTTGCCATATCACCCGATGGCAAAAGCATCGCCTTCACTTATAAAGGTGATGTCTTTTCTGTGCCTACTGCTGGAGGCGAAGCCCGTCAGCTTACATCGGATGATGCTTTTGACTCCAAACCTGTTTGGACTCCGGATGGAAAACGAATTGCTTTCAGAAGCGATCGCGAAGGTAGCGATGATATCTTCATTATGAATTCCAATGGTGGCAACGTAAAGCGTCTGACTACTTCCAGCATTGCCGAGATGCCACTTTCTTTCCTCAATGATTCAATTCTTTTATTCTCAGCTAATGAAATGCCTGCCCGCAATTCAGCACAAGCTCCAATATTGCCTCAGACATATTCTATAAATATAAATCAGCCTGGCACTCGTCCTTCGATGTTTCTCTCAATGCCAATGCTCTTCTCGTCGGCCGGGAAAAATGGAAAAATTATATTTACTGACAAAAAGGGATATGAGGATCCCTTCAGAAAGCATGAACGAAGCTCAGGCACCAACGACATTTGGCTTTACGATAATGGTAATTTCAAGCAGTTGACCACATTCAATGGGCATGACCGAAATGCGGTTTGGGCTCCTAAGGCAGATTCATTCTATTTCTTATCCGAAGAAGATGGGACTCTTAATGTGTATGTCGCTGATTTTAATGGTGGTAAACGTAAACTGACATCGTTTGAAAAGCATCCTGTCAGGAATCTGTCTGTGTCTGACGCTGGATTGATGGCTTTCAGTTGGGATGGCGAAATTTATACACTGACAGATGGTGGTCAACCTCAGAAAGTGCAGGTGGAAATTATAGCGGATGATTACGATTCCGATCTTATTAAGCGCTACGTTTCAAATGGAGCTTCTTCATTCTTCGTGGCTCCTAAGGGGAATGAGTTGGCTATTGTAATTCGTGGTGATGTATATGTGACGGATGCTAAATATAAGACTACAAAGCGTATTACCGATACTCCTGATCAAGAACGCACTGTAAGTATTTCTCCCGATGGCAAAACAATGGTATATGACAGTGATAGAGACGGATATTGGCAACTTTTCACTGCAAAAATAAAGAATCCTAAAGAAGAGCAATTTGCCTATGCTACAGAAATTGTGGAGGAGCCTCTTTATAAATGTGAGACAAGTGCAATGCAGCCGGTCATCAGTCCGGATGGCAAAAAAGTGGCTTTCCTTGAAAATCGGTCTGAACTCAGGGTCATTGATCTCGACACCAAGAAGGTGACAACCGTTCTTGATGGCAAATACAACTATTCTTATTCTGATGGCGACCAGCAGTTTGCTTGGAGTCCTGACAGCCAATGGCTTATAATGAACTATATAGGTGTAGGAGGATGGAACAATACCGATATCGCACTCATTAAAGCTGACGGCAGCGAGGTGATTGACCTGACAGAGAGTGGCTTCAGCGATGGCAATCCGAAATGGGTTCTGGGTGGAAAAGGCATAGCTTACGAATCTGGCAAATATGGTATGAAAAATACTGGAAGCTGGGGCAACCAGAGCGATATCATTCTTATGGTGCTTGATGGTGAGGCTTGGGATGACTTCAACATGACTGAGGAGGAAGCCGACCTGAAAGACAAAAATAGCAAAGATAAAGAAGACGGCGACGACAAAGACAAAAAAGATAAAAAAGGAAAGAAAGATAAGAAGGATGTGAAGAAGGATGAGACTCCTAAGTTTACTCCCGACCTTGCAACCCGTCGCTACCGCACTAAGCGACTGACAGGGAATTCTGCCCTTATTGGTGACTATTTCCTCACTCCTAAAGGTGATAAACTTTACTATACAGCTTCGAGCACAGAGGGCAAGCGCAATCTTTATTGCCGTGACCTTAAAAAAGGAGACGTGTCAGTGATAAGTTCAGGCATCTATGGCATGGATCCGGACGCGAAAGGGGAGAATCTGTTCCTTTGGGGTAATGGCGGAATAAAGAAGATGAGCCTTTCCAACGATAAGATAGAAGACGTTGAGTATGAAGCGCTCTACGACCGTAGTCCTTCGAAAGAACGCGAATATATCTACGACCATATGTTGCGTCAGGTAAACGATAAATTCTACGATGAAAATCTCCACGGTGTTGACTGGGCTTACTATGGCGACCATTATCGTAAATTCCTTCCTTATATTTCCAATAATCGCGACTTTGCAGAGATGCTGAGTGAGATACTTGGTGAACTAAATGCTTCTCATACAGGCGGACGTGCCTATGGTAATGGAGCTTCTCTCTCGACAGCTTCTTTGGGTGCCTATTTTGACGAGGAATATGAAGGAGATGGACTTAAGATCGCTGAGATAATTGCACGAGGTCCTCTTTCTACCAAAGCTGCCGATATGAAGGTAGGCGAAATCATCCTTGCTATCGATGGTGAGACCATTGCTCCGCATCAAGATATTAATTCTATGCTCGATGGAAAAGCCGGTAAGAAAGTGCGTCTGTCAGTCAAAGGGATAGATGGTAAGAATCGTGATGTGACAGTGAGACCCGTATCAATGAGTGGTCTTTCCGGGCTAAGCTACGATCGTTGGGTAGAGCATAATGAAAAAGTTGTCGACAGTCTTTCCAACGGTAAAATCGGATATATCCACATTCAAGGAATGAACACAGCAAGCTATCAGAATGCATATGACCGTCTGCTTGGTAAGTATCGAAACTGTGATGCAGTGGTGGTAGATACCCGCTACAATGGAGGTGGTTGGCTCCACAATGATCTTGCCATCCTTCTAAACGGCAAGGAATATGCCCAATATTCTCCCAGAGGACAATATATTGGTAGTGAACCTTGGGCTCAGTGGACTAAACCATCAGCCATGCTTGTCAATGAATGCAATTATAGTGATGCATCAGGCACTCCCTATGTGTTCCAGACTCTTGGTATCGGTGATGTAGTTGGAGCTCCTATTCCGGGCACAATGACTGCAGTATGGTGGGAAACTCAGATTGATCCAAGCCTTGTTTTCGGTATTCCGCAAGTTACCAACCTTTCTGTTGATGGCAAGCCACTTGAGAATACTCAGCTTAATCCCGACGTTATCATATACAATGCACCGGCAGAAGTAGAATCCGGTCGTGACGCTCAACTTGAGGGAGCAGTAAAGCATCTGATGAATCTCAAAAAGTAGGATTTATACACTATGATACAAATAAAGGCGGACTCCAAGTGGGATCCGCCTTTAATATTTCAACTTTAATGATTAATTTTTTATGCTTTGAGCTTGGCGATGGTATCGAGTGCTTCGCGGCACTTATCGGTGACATACTTCCAGTCACCGGCAGCTACCTTGTCTTTCGGGAAGAGCTTTGAGCCCATGCCTACGCAGTATACTCCGGCTGCGAACCAGCCTTTGAGGTTTTCTTCTGTCGGTTCTACACCTCCGGTCACCATGATCTTTGACCATGGCATCGGGGCAAGCAGGCCTTTGACAAACTTAGGACCGAGCACATCGCCGGGGAACACCTTGCAGAGGTCACATCCAAGTTCCTGTGCGAAACCGATTTCAGAAACTGTGCCACATCCCGGGGTGTAAGGTACAAGGCGACGGTTGCAGACTTTAGCTACGTCTGGATTGAAGAGTGGTCCAACTACGAAGCAAGCGCCCTGCTGTATATAAAGGGATGCAGCTGAGGGCTCAACGATAGAGCCTACGCCAAGAGCGAGGTCTGGGCACTCTTTGGCTGCAAACTTTATTACTTCTGCAAAAACTTCGTGGGCGAAATCGCCACGGTTTGTGAACTCAAATGCGCGGACACCACCGTCGTAGCATGCTTTCACTACAGCTTTAGCTACTTCGGGATCTTTATGGTAGAATACCGGCACCATAGGAGCCTCTGCCATCTTGGCAAGCACTTGCTGCTTATCGAATTTTGCCATTTTATTTTAGATTTCAGTTATAGGTTTTCTGGTTTCAGTATTAACGCTGAACACGGCCGTTTGCACTTCCACCGGCAAGAGCCTCAACTTCTGCGATAGTCACAAGATTGAAGTCTCCGTTGATGGTCTGCTTAAGAGCTGAGGCAGCCACTGCAAATTCGAGTGCCTCGCCTTGAGTCTCCTTATTAAGCAAGCCATAGATAAGTCCACCTGAGAAAGAGTCGCCTCCACCTACGCGGTCAACGATCGGGTTGATATCATAACGCTTTGACTCATAGAACTCCTTGCCATTGTAAATCATTGCTTTCCATCCATTGTGGCTTGCGGAATATGATTCGCGGAGAGTTGATACGACATACTTGAACCCGAATTCCTCAGCCATGGCCTTGAATATGCCTTTATAGCCTTCAGCAGATGTTTCGCCGGCTTCTACGTCGGCATCAGGCTTGAATCCGAGGCAGAGTTCTGCGTCTTCCTCATTGCCTATGCAGACATCCACATATTTCATAAGAGGGCGCATGATTGACTGAGCTTTCTCTTTTGTCCACAGTTTCTTGCGGAAGTTTAGATCGACAGATACAGTGACACCGTTGCGCTTGGCTGCCTCGCAAGCAAGACGGGTAAGTTCTGCAGCCTTATCGCTGATGGCAGGAGTGATACCACTCCAGTGGAACCAGTCGGCACCCTTCATGATCTCATCGAAATCGAAATCAGAAGGATCTGCTTCTGCAATGGCTGAATGAGCACGGTCGTAGATTACCTTTGAGGGACGCATTGATGCGCCGGTCTCACAGTAGTAAATACCTACGCGGTCGCCACCTCTCGCAATATATTGAGTGTCGACTCCATAGCGGCGGAGTGCATTGACAGCCGCTTGGCCGATCTCGTGAGTTGGCAGTTTAGTTACAAATTTGGCGTCCATGCCATAGTTGGCGCAGCTGACAGCAACATTCGCTTCACCGCCACCCCAAATGACTTCAAAGTTATCAACTTGAACGAATCGCCGAAAACCTTGCGGCGAAAGACGGAGCATAATTTCTCCAAGAGTTATTACACGTTTCATAGTAGGGTTATTACATGTTTCGTAGTGCAAATTTAAGCAAATATTTGCAAACATCATAATATTGTATAAGAAAAAATTCATTTTTTCGTTTCTTATAAAGTTGAGCTCCTTTGCTTGCTTCGTATATAATGAATCTTACCGCTTTTAAAATTCGACATGGTGCTGCCTTTTGCATTGCTTTTCGACTGATGGTGCTTCTTGCTTTTGCCGGGAGTGCCTCCTCTGCATATGCTAAGTGGGGTGAGAAAGTCCCTAACAGACAATATGCCGACCTAAAACGTTGGCATTGGGGATTTTCGGTCGGAACTCATGTGCAAGACTTGACATTCACTCATTCGGGATTCGTGTCGGAAGATGGGCAACAGTGGCAGATGGAGGTGCCAAATTTCTCACCGGGCTTTAACGCCACTGTGCTTGGCGACTTATGCCTTCACAAATACTTCAATCTTAGGCTTTCGCCTGGAATGTATTTTGGTTCCAAGACTGTACAAATGCTTGATTTTAATAGTGGAGAGAAGCAACTTCAAGACATTAAAAGTGCACTTGTTGTGGTCCCGTTGGATTTAAAGATTTCAGGCGATAGGCTTCACAATACGCGTCCTTACGTCACTGCTGGAGTGATGGGCGTGCTCGATATATCGAAGAAACGGTCTGATCCAATCGTCACAAATAATTTCGACACGATGCTCACTGTCGGATTAGGGTGTGATTTTTATCTTCCTTTTTTCAAACTATGCCCGGAGATAAAGTTCTGTTTTGGACTTACCGATATACTTAAGCATGATCGTCCTGATCTCGACGAGAATCCGGCGGCAATGCAGATTACTCAATCATTGACCAAGATGAAGAGCAACATGGTGGTGCTCTCCTTTTATTTTGAATAGATGTATAAGTCATTTCATTCATTCCGAGTCTTAGCCTTAATGGCATTCTGTGTCTTTACCTCTTTGCTTCCTATGGCAATCTATGGGCAGAGCGACCCTCTGTATACTCAGTCATGGGCACTCCCGACTCTATATAATCCAGCAGCGGTAGGCTCTACAGATTTCTTGAGAATCAGAGGTGCAGCCAGGTTGCAATGGGTTGGGATTAAGAATGCTCCCAAAAGCTTCACAGCAGCTGCAGATATCCCTTTTAAATTGCTTGGTCGCAGATGGGGAGGAGGTGTTAATGTCACTCAAGAGGGAATTGGCTTATTCGATAATACCTTTGTCAATGGTCAAATCAGTGGGAGATTGAAGAAATTCTTTGGCGGAGAATTGACTATCGGATTGGAAGTGGGTTATTTTGGATCGAGTTTTCGTGGTTCAGATGTATATATACCTGATGATGATGACTATCACGACTCCAACGATCCCTCTATCCCTAATCAAGACGTAGGCGGAGGCACAATTGATTTTGGAATCGGACTAAACTATGTACATCCAAAATTTCATGTTGGCATCTCCATGCTTCATCCATTTGCTCCAAAAGTCAAACTCAACACTAAGGGAACCACTTCATCAACTGCCACTTCAGACAATCATGAGTTCGAGACTTACATGTCGCGGATACTCTATTTGACAGTTGGAAGCAATATTCCACTCAAAAATACGTTAATAGAATTGCAACCGGATCTCATTGTTGCTTCCGACTTGAAGGGAGTGTCAAGTGTTTTGTCGCTTAAAGGATGGTACAACAAGATGATTTTCGGAGGCCTGGCCTATCGATGGGATGATGCAGTCTCCATCAATGTAGGGGCAGAATTTAAAAATTTTCTTCTCGGTTATTCCTACGATATTCCTACTTCACGGATACTTAAGGCTACGAGCGGAAGTCATGAGATCACGGTCGGCTACCGTATGAAACTTGATTTCAAAGGTAAGAACCGCAACCGGCACAGAAGCATAAGGCTTATGTGACAACCTATAACGCAATCAAATACAACCTCTATATAATGAGAATTTCAGACACCAAAATTATTGGAACATCGCTTATGCATCCAGTATCCAAGGCTGTGTGCATCGCGACGGCAATCTTGTCGCTCGCAAGCTGCTCTTCGCTTGGGCGTGGGGCGGCCGGAGGTGAAGTGACCGGTGTAGGTGGCAGCACCTTCGCTGAGCCTGTGCCATACGGCATGGTGCTCGTAGATCGTGGTGGCTATGCCATGGGGCCGGCCAAAGACGACTCTGTATGGGGTATTAAGGGTAATCCGCGTGGAGTGTCAGTTGACGCTTTCTGGATGGATGAGACTGAGGTGACAAACTCCAAATACAAGCAGTTTGTGCTTTGGGTTCGCGACTCTATTATTCGGGAACGTCTCGCTGATCCTGCTTATGGTGGAAACGAAGCATTCAAAATTGAAGAAGATAAGGAGGGAAACCCGATTACTCCTTTCCTTAATTGGAATAAGCCTATTCCATGGCGCAATGCAAATGAAGATGAGCAGCGTGCCATAGAAAGTGTCTACCGTACAAATCCCATCACAGGCCAGCGAGAATTAGACCCAACTCAGCTCAATTATCGCTACGAGATTTTTAATCATACTGAAGCCGCCAAGCGTAAAAATCGTCTTGATGCCACTCGCCGCGATTATAATACTGACAATCCCGTCAGCACGGAGCTCCCTATCATTTCTAAAGACACCGCTTATCTGACAGATGAAGGAGAAATTGTCAGAGAGACTGTCACTCGGCCTCTGACAGGCGATTTCGATTTCCTGAACACTTATATTGTTAATGTATATCCCGACACTACAGCGTGGATCAATGACTTTGACAATGCCTATAATGAGCAATACACCCGACTTTATTTCTCAAACCCGGGCTACAACAATTATCCCGTAGTAGGAGTAAGCTGGGATCAGGCAAATGCCTTTGCCAATTGGCGTACAGACTATCTTCGTCGCAGTTTGGGAAAAGAAGGTGTATATATTGAGCCTTATCGTCTCCCAACCGAAGCTGAATGGGAATACGCCGCACGTGCCGGAAACTCTGAAAGCTCTTTCCCCTGGAGCGAGACTCTCTCTATGGATGAGCGGGGTTGTTTCTATGCTAACTTTAAGCCTGGTGATGGCGACTACGTGCGCGACGGGCATCTGATCACTTCTCCGGTGGGCACTTATCAGGCTAATGACTTTGGCCTTTTTGATATGGCTGGTAATGTCAGTGAATGGACTTCCACTGCTTTCACTGAAAGCATCGACAGGCTTACGAGTGATATCAATCCCGAATACCGCTATAATGCCGCTATTGAAGATCCGTATAAAATGAAGCGCAAGATCGTGCGCGGGGGTAGCTGGAAAGATGTGATGAACAATCTGCGTAGCGACCTCAGGCAGTGGGAATACCAGAATGAGCAACGCTCATATATTGGTTTCCGTTGTGTGCGTTCTCAAATAGGATTCGCAAAAGGGACTCAGAAGAAAAAATAATTAAGACCAACCTATAATAATTTTACAATGGTCAAGATACGCAAATACGCTAATTTCATCGAGCGCTTTCTTCATGGAGAGAAGGGGCAACGCTTTTTCAACATCGCATATTCAATTGGTGCCGCTGTCGTGATTTGGGGTGCCCTCTTTAAGATACTTCACCTTCCTGGTGGCAGCACGCTGCTTTGTATCGGTATGGGTACTGAGATCGCCATGTTCCTTCTGACGGCTTTCGACCGTCCGCCAAAGGATTATCATTGGGAAGATGTCTTTCCGGTGCTCGACACCCATGCCCCTGAAGACCGACCTGATCTAAGCGGCCATGGTGGAGGTGTCGGCGGTGCAATTGCCGGAGGTATATCTGGAGGTGTGATAGTTGGAGGTAGTGGCGATGTAAGTCAGGCAGGACAGATAAGTCAGGTTGCTCCGTCGAGTGCATCCGGACAGCCTGCTTCTGCAGGTGCAATAGTGATTGCTGGTGGAGGTGGTTCTGCTCCAAATGTCGACATTTCTGAAGAAGACACTGAGAATCTGGTGGAGTCAATGAAAGATATGGCTGAGCAGATGAAGGGTGTCACTGAGCAAATTGCCCAACTTCGTGAGACAACCGACGCTCTTAATAAGGTTAGCGAGGTACTTCTTAATTCATACAAGGCTATAACTGACAATTCAGAATCTGTCTCAGCATCTTCAAATGGATATGTAGAGCGTCTTGAAGATCTTAATAGAAATATCGGCGGACTAAACACCATCTACGAAATTCAGCTCAAGAGCATCAGTTCTCAACTTGAGAGCATCGACCGTGTCAATCGTGGCCTGAAAGATATACGCGATATGTATGAGAAGTCTGCCAACGAGTCAAGCAGATATTGTGAGGAAACTGAACGTATGAGCCGCTATATGCGCCAGCTTAATAAGATATATGAGAACATGATCACTGCTATGACTATGAACATGGCTAATCCAATGGCTGGAGTGCAAAGGCAAAATCCTTTCGATCAAACCCCCAAATCAGAAAACTGACAGCTGTAAAACAACAGTTGAAACCTGAAACCAGAAAACGAAACAATGGCAGGAGGAGGAAATAATGTAGCAAGAATGTCGCCGAGGCAGAGGATGATTAATCTTATGTATATCGTCCTTACGGCCATGCTCGCGCTCAATGTGTCGAGCGATGTGCTCAATGGCTTCACTCAGGTGCAAGACTCATTGCATCGCACCAACGACAATCTTTCTACAAAAAATAAAATACAATTCGACTATTTGGCGGAGCTTTATGAAAAGAATCCCGCCAAGGCCGGACCATGGTATGAGAAAGGGAATATGCTTCATGATCGTACCTTGAAACTTTACTCTCTTATTGAAGAAGTTAAGAAAGATATTGCTATAAAGGCTGACGGAAAGAAGGGAGATTATACTAATCTGACTAATCTTGACGATTTGGAAGCTGCTTCAGCTGTACTCCTTAATCCATCTTCAAAGAGAGGTGAGAAGTTGCGCGAAGCAATAGATGAATATAGAAAATATGTGACCACCCTTGTGCCCGACTCAGTAAAGCGAAAAGTGATCAATGATATGCTTTCTACCAAAGTGGCTCCTGTCAAAGGCACCGTAGGGGAAGTGAAGTGGGAAGAGAAACTTTTCGATAATATGCCTGCTATTGCAGCCGTCACTATGCTCACAAAGATGCAAAACGATGTGAGTCAGGCTGAGAGTGAAGCTTTGTCTAATCTTATCACTAATGTGGATATTGGCGATGTGCGTGTAAATGAATTGAATGCGTATGTTTTGCCCAATTCAAACATGGTGATGCGAGGAGGTAAATACTCAGCCAGGATAGTGCTTGCCGCAATTGATACTACAATGCGCCCTGAAATATTTGTCAACGGACAGAAACTCGGCAATCCCGATGGCCTATATGAGTTTATTGCCGGGCAGACCGGTTCCCATGAATATTCGGGCTATTTAGAGGTTAAGAAGGGCGATGGTTCCCTTGAGAAGCATGAGTTCAAATCGCAGTATAATGTCATCGAACCTATGGCTACCATTTCGCCTACCATGATGAATGTACTTTATGCTGGAATTGATAATCCGATTTCGATATCAGTGCCCGGAGTGCCTATGACTGCTCTTACGGCATCTATGACTAATGGCTCACTGACAAGAAGCGGCGACCATTGGATCGCCCGCCCCACTAAAGTAGGTGAGAATGCCGTCATTAATGTCACTGCGAGTGTAGATGGCAATAACCAGAATGTTGGAAGCATGACTTTCCGTATTCGTCAGCTTCCCGACCCTACTGCCTATATTGTAGTCAAAGATGCCCAAGGTAATCCTTCGGTATATAAAGGTGGTCCAAAGAGAATTAGTAAAGCATCTCTGATGGCTGCTGAAGGCTTGTCTGCTTCTGTCGATGATGGCATTCTTGATGTCGCTTACACCGTAGTGTCATTCTCTACAGTGTTTTTCGACTCTATGGGTAATGCTATCCCGGAAGTGAGCGACGGTGCAAAATTTTCAGGCAGGCAGAAAGAGCAGTTCCGGCGTCTTAAGAATGGACAACAATTCTTCATATCGGATGTGAAGGCTAAGGGGCCTGACGGCATCACTCGCACTATATCACCAATGCAGGTAGTTCTTAATTAACAGGAAATAGCAATGAACCTATTCACGAAAATATTACCAATTGCTGCCATTGCGGCAATTTCTTTCTCTGTCTTTGCTCAAGATAATGCTCCCGTGATGCGTCGGAATGGAGCTTCTAAGCGCGGACAGAAGCAGGAAGAGAGTTCCGGACCCAAAATCACTGATCGTATGCAGGGGTTCTTTGAAAATCCGAAGACCCATGATGCCGATCTTGGCTATATGCGCGAGATCTATCGTCAGCTCGACCTGAAAAATGTGCCGGAAAACACACCGCTTTACTTCCCAGAAGACATAGTGGATGGTCAGCTTAACCTATTCCGTATTATTCTTGGATTAGTGGTCGATGGAAAAATTCCTGCTTTCGAATATCTTGATGGTAGGGAAGTATTTACAGACCAATACAAGGTTAAGGTGGATGAAATGCTCGATCGCTTCGATATAATGTATCAGGCGCAGGGTAGTGGTGATAAGGCTACATATACCATTGAAGAAGCCGATGTGCCTACCGGACAAGTTCTGAAATATTATATTATCGAAAAATGGGAATTCGATCGCCGATCAAATCGTATGAAGACTTTTGTTGAGGCGATTTGTCCTGTGCTTTCTCGATCCAGCGATTATGGCGGAGTTGCTAATTATCCTATGTTCTGGGTGAAGTTTGATCAATTGCGTCCATATCTTGCCCAGCAATATGTCTTCCTCAGTGATGACAACAACTTGCCGCAATATAGTTTGGATGATTACTTTAATATGGGTATGTATAAAGGGGAGATTTATAAGACAAAAAATCTTCGGAATCTTTCCATGTCTCAATTGTATCCTGATGAAGATGATATGAAGCGTGCTCAAGACAGTATTGACACCCGACTGCGTGAATTTGGCAAAAATTTATGGGTCCCGACACGCGAGGAATATCTCGCTATGCGAGAAGCTGAAGAGGAAGCCGATGCAGCTCGTGAACTTGCAGAAGCAAATGGAGACTCAATTCCTGAGAGAACGGTAGTTTCAGCCGACGATGAGGCTCCGGTCACTAAGACTCGTGCTTCAAAACGTTCTGGACGTAAGAAATCATCCTCTTCCTCTAAAAAGAAACCGAGTACTTCGAAGGTGTCTCAGCCTAAATCATCAGGTTCTTCGGCAGCAAATTCAAGTGCCGAAAAATCTGTAAGACGTCGAAAACGCTAAATATTCTGATATAATTTTAGGATGCGCGATCAGTGCATCCTATTTTTTTATCCGATTCAAAAGCATTTTAAATGAGACTACACAAAGAGCAATAAAAAATATTGATCCGATGATCACCATTGGTATGCCTTTCATGGAGAAGCAGAATGTAGTCATTGCGAGTCCCGATGCAAGCGACAGAAGTGTTATTGCTAATGCTTTTTTTGAGAGTCTATACCCATAAAGATGGCGATTTACTATCAGATATATGCTCAGGCATATCATGCAATCCACGATTGCGGCAATGCCGATGCCGTTAAGTCCGAAAAGGAAGAACCCTCCACACGAAAGGGCGAGTGTGAGAAGGTTGGCTCCTACAGATTCCATCCAAAAGAAAAGACGACGATTATCTTTGGCAAAGACTATATATCCCAATGGATACATCAGAGCCCTTACAACCACAGACAATGCTAGAAGACGCAGCAAAGGCGTAGCTGAAAGAAATTTTTCAGTCTGTAATATTTGTATGACAAATGGGGCTAATAATATCACTGCGCATGCAATAGGAGCTATCAACAAGCCAATCACCTCAATCTGCCGATTGACAACCTCACACATCTTCTTGTTGTCATTTGATACTGCCGACAGTCGCGGAAGATAATCCATAGCCATGGCTGTAAATACAATGGCGGAATATTGCGATGTCATTGTATTGCATGATTGAAAAAAACCTACATCATCCATTCCTCCATAACTCCGGATATAGACATTAATAAGGTAGTTGACGAGATTACGGAATAAGTCGTTGCTCATTAATATGATTCCCAATGCGAGCACTTTCTTTAAGAGAGGTAAGTGAATTTCCCTATTCCATGGTGTTGACGTCACGCTTAAAGTCTTTCGCAGTGAATGGTAATACCAAGTGAAAGTAGAAAGCGCCAGCACGATCATTGCAGGCACAATACCATCTGTGCCTAAAAGCCAGTATAGAGGAACTCCTACGACCAGCCCGACAATAGATCCGATTAGACTTGCCTTAGATAGAGATTTTATTGCATGCAAACCTTGAAGCACTGACATAATAGCGCTTCCTGCAATGGAGAAAAATACAGCTGCCGAGAGTAATAGAAATCCTTTTGTGTAGGCTGGGTTGCCGAAAGTCATCTGTGATAGAAGTCTGGGAAAAAGAATGCATAGGAGAGCTCCGAGCAGTGCTGAGGAAAGAATAAGTGGTCGGATGGCTGCCAATACGTCGGCAAGACGTGACTCATTCTCTTTGCTTTGACCTATTTCCTTGACTACAGACAAGTTCAGTCCGAGAGATGCAAACTGTTGGATTGTAAGCGATGCGGTGTTGAAAAGGCCGGCTACTCCCATTCCTGAAGGTCCGAGAAACACAGCAACAAACTTAAGTCGTATAGCCGATATAAAAATATTGAAAACTTGTACACTCCCAAAGATTGATGTGCCCTTCAGTATATTCCGGAAACTATTTTCCTCTTTCTTTTCAATTTCGTTCATTTCTGGAATATTTATTTATATAGTCGGGTGTAGGGAATACGTGCGTCCTCCTTGCTTTCATAGTGCCACGAAGCCAATTAATGCAATATGAGATGGGAGAAGGGACAAGCCCTTTTTTCCATAAAGGTATTTCACGCGCTGCATGAACAAGCATCCTGAGTGGCCAGCTATAGGGTTGTAGCCGTAGAAATACAGCCCCTTTTGTCTGAGGCCTTGAGGCAAGAGCGAGATTCCTTTGTGAGGTAGTTGAGCTCTCATGCGTCACTATAGTCATAGGAATAAAGATTCCTTTCAGCCCGGCATCAAGACAGTCCTTGATAAAGATATCCTCTTCCCCTGACGGGAAGGTGGCTCCAATCCCAAAGTTCTCATTAAACCATATTTTACCCTTCACAGCATCTTTTCTAAACGCTATTTCAAAAGAAGTGACGTAATATCCCTTTGTCGGATTAGAAAGATCGCATTTTGATGTTGGATATTTTTTGACATAATTTGATGATTCGTAGCGGAATGTTATAATATCTTGATCTTTGTATTCCTCAAATTTTTCAATTATGCTTAGCAATCGTTCAGGTGTATAGTCTACATCATCGTCGCTGATAAGCAATATGGGAGCATCCGCTTTTGAAAGTGCAATATTGCGATTGATGGATAATCCTTTTGTCGGCGAAGTGAAGACACGAAAATCTTCTCGTAGCAACGTCTTAGGAATTTCAATCGATCCATCAATCTGCCAACTTACGACATATTCTACACCCTCTACCTTAGGATGCTTACCGGCTGCTACCCGATTGATGCCATCCTTGCCATAGGTGCATATAAGTACTTGCAATTGCACGTTGCTTTTCTTTTCATCATCCGCCATATCTATCACTTAGCAATTTATATGTTTTTGCCAATGTCTTTCAAAAAGTTTAGCGATATCTCTGACATCGTTGTGTTTCTCTACAAGGTGACGTCCATCCTCCGACATTGCTCTCATTTGTTGGGGATCAGTAATCAGATCTTTGAGTCTGTTCTTGATGGAATCTTCATCCTCAAGAGGTGATAGGCAGAAAATCGGCTGATTACTTTCTTTAATATAATCATAATATTCCGGCTGTCCACCAGATGCTGTAATCCTACCCAACGACATTGTCTGGAGCGCATTTGTAGCCGGAGAGTATGAATACAGTTGATCTATCACGATATGACTGTTTTTAAGCTCTTCAAGATAATCGGCAAGTGAAAGATTTTTCACGACTCTCACTTCGCACTTCCCAGGCATCTCGGTCTCTAATTCCTTGCAGATATCAAGCATCTTCGCAGTTCCCTTTTGGATTTCCATATTACCACGCATGCCAATTAAAATCCTTATTGGACCATTGAAGTTTAATGGTGTGAAAGTGAGTGATTCCAATTCAATTGGCAGGTTGGTAAACAGTAGTTTATTGGGATTCATATGGCATTTTGCCGACATGTCATATTCCGGAAGCACCGACATAGCTCCGTCAATTTTGTCATAAAGATATTTAGTGTAGTTAGCATGTTCAGAAATAAGCCAACCTGATTCCCTTCGAGGGTCACACTTTACGAGGGGAGTTTTTTCTTTCCCGATTCTGAATTCTGAAAATCTGAAAAGATCGCTGTCCACGCAGTCTTTGACGAAAAAATGATCATTGCCGCATAGAGTAAGGAATACAGAACGGTTGTTTTTTTTCAAAATATCGAATATTAATCTTAGTTTCCCTGGCTTTAGACTGAGAAAACCCGGATTAATCAGCTGCACTACATCAAATCCTGACCATGATGGTAACAATGCCATGATTCTATATAAGTATCTGAAACTTCCTAATATGCCTGATCTACGTCGCAATTCTATGTCTGCTTCAGTCTTCATATAGCCCCCCTTGTCCGAGACGAGAGTCACCTCGTGTCCGCGTTTTCGCAGTTCCTTTGCCAAGCAAGCATGAAGATTAGAATAGTCTCCGAGCATCAATATCTTCATAGTCGTAGGGTGTTGTCTGAGTATTCAGTAGCCTTAGCCATAGAAGAACTTTCTTCGGCCACTATATATGGAGGTCTGCCCTTAGATTCATTATAGATTTTCCCTATATATTCGCCTATTATTCCAAGAGCGAGCAACTGACATCCTCCAAGGAAAAGAATAGTGCAGATTAATGTAGGAAATCCCTGTATAGGCTCTCCAAAAATAAGTGTTTTGCACACTATATATATCATATAAAATATTGAGAGGAGTGAAATGACCGATCCAAGCACAGTTGCTATTCGCAATGGTGCTGTGGTGTAGCTTGTGATCCCTTCGAGAGCAAGATTTAGCAATCGCCCTGGCGACATGTGTGTTTTCCCTGCGGCGCGATCAGCAGTGTGAAAATCTATTCCGGTCTTTTTGAATCCCACCCAGCAATATAGCCCTTTTGTGTAGCGTTGCGACTCTCTAAGTCCTTTTATGGCATTTACTACTTTTTTATCAAGCAATCGGAAGTCTCCTACATTTGGAAGTACATCTACACGAGTGCTTTTATTAAGTAGGCCATAATAGGTCTTGGTAAAAAGTTTTCTAAAAATACTTTCTTTTCCCCTCGAAAGTCTGTGTCCATAGACATCGTCATATCCATCCTTCCACTTTTCAATCATATCTGGGATTGCATCTACAGGATGCTGAAGGTCAGCGTCCATGATGATCATAGCGTCTCCCGCCATACGGTCGAAACCGGCAAGAAGGGCATTTTCCTTGCCAAAATTTCTGGATAGACTGATATATCTGAATCTGGGGTCACACGCGTTAAGCTTCTTTAGTTTTTCAAGTGAGCTGTCGCTGCTTCCATCATCGACAAGTATCACCTCCCAATTATATGCATCACCCTTCAGTCCCGGATGGGTATTATCTATCAGAGGAAGCAAGGCGTTATGCAAGGCATCAAGCGATTCTTCCTCATTATACACAGGTATGAGCAATGATATCTTCTTCACTTTACAAAATTAACAAATTCCAATATTTTTTGCAAGTAATTTTCAATTTTTAGCAGTTGTCGGGCGTTAATTTAGTATGAAACCTACCGTCAATCAGAATGAATGCATGTCGATTGTGGTCCCGGTCTTCAACCGGCCTAATCTCGTGTTGAGATGTTTGGAAAGCCTTAAATCCCAGACATATAGACCTCTGCATATTATAGTGGTCGACAATGCGTCGACAGATGAAACTCTATCCAACGTAGAGAATTGGAAAAAAATGCATCGGTCTGATGATTTCGAAATTCAAATATTATCAGAGTCTCAGAAAGGTGCTACATATGCCCGGCAGACTGGACTAAAGCATGTAGAGACTGATAAGGTTATGTTTTTCGATTCCGACGATAAGATGAAGTCATATTGCGTGGCTTCTATTATGGACCTTTGGAGTCGCTTCCCGGATGAGGATGTGATAGCATGGCCTGTGGCTGTTCATAATGGGAAAAAAATCGAAATTACCCATCCCATTACAGGAAATCTTCTTGAAATGCATCTTGTTCACACAATATTCCGTACACTTGGGTACGCTATCAAGACTGAATTCCTCCGAAAAGCAGGAGGTTGGAGAGGGGAATTCCCTAATTGGAATGATCTCGAGACTGGAAGCCGCATATTACTGCTCAGTCCAAAGGTGAAGGCTTTCCGTAGGCCATTGATGGATGTATATCCTCAAAGTGAAAGTATCACCGGCCTAAGTTTTTCAAGCAAAAGAGGCAATTGGGAGAAATCTCTTGATGGCATTGACAAGTCGATAGAAAAAAGTGGAAGGCCTGACTCTGATCGTCTTCATAATATCATAACTTATAGAAGGGCTATCTTGGCTGCTCACTATGCAAAGGAAGGTCATCCTGAATTTGCTGAACCTCTCTATAAGTTAGCGCTTTCGGAGATACCTAAAGAAAAACGTCCGCTTATCCGATTTGCCTATAATTGGGCAAAACTCGGACTTCGCGGAGCGTTTGCTATTGTTGGAAAATTCCTTTAGGGATTACGATTTATAGTTAATCGGTTATAGTTAATCGTTTAGAAAAAGGTGATCCCATGAGGGTAATGTTATCGGTTCTTGATTCATAGCCTTTAGTATCTTGGGCGATACATATTTTTTGTCTACTACGAGTCTGAAAAGGTATTCATCCATCCAGTCATCTGTGGCAATCAGGTATCCGTCGTGACCTGATTTTCCCCAACTGTTTTCTATAAGCCATTTCTTTGGCTGTTCCTTTTCGTCAAGATCAACTCCTGAGAGTGTCATGGCATGTGATGAGGCGCTTGCCCAAGTTGAAATGCGTTCTGCCTTGTCCATGCCGAATTTTGTATCGAACAAGGCTTCATAGTCGAAATTCTCTATGTCAAGAGTGCCACGTTCGCGGTCTATGAACTTGCCTACATCGCAAGAAAAATACATCGCTGTGCTGTCTTTGATCGATTTAATAGCAGCATCTTTTAGGTCTTTCATCGGCACGTTTAGGTATGTCCAGTCTTGACCATCGTAGCTATGGCGATCGTAATCAATTCGATATACCTTCCAATATTCACGAGATGGGTCGTTCATTAGCATTATGTAGTTATTCTTGAGGTCATTGCCGAGAAGCTCCTTATAGAATGATAGGGGAGTATAAGTCTTGGTCTCAATTGCGTTCCCTTTGCTGTCACGTTTTGTCCATGTGAATTCTGTAGGAGGTTCGCCAAGAGCGAGAGCAAGCATTTTGTATACTTCGCCGAGTTGCTTGGTCTTCATGTCTTGCAGGGTATTTCCATCTGCACCATTTGCCTTGGCTTGGCGAAGACGGAGTCCATCTTCGCGAAGACGAGTGGCAAGATGGCGACGGAAAGCGGAAGTGCTGTTTGCCACCTCAGTTTCTGCCATTGCTTCGGTGGGAACCACGCCATATTTGCTTACAATGTCAGCTACTCCACAGAATGTTCCGCCATCTGCTATAGGGTTTTGGAAGAGCCATTCCACCTGTCGGTCTTCCATCGGACGCTCGGAGGTGTCGATGACTCCCTGTAAGAAGAGATTTGCCTTTTCAAGCTGGTCGAAGAAGAAATTGTAGTTCTGAGAGAAAGTAAGCTTCGGAAGGTTATGGTTGGCCATGGCTTGAGAGCGTAGCACGTTAAGACCGGTAAATAGCCAGCATCGCCCTGATGATTTTTGGTCGGTTATCCCTTTTGTCTCGACCTTGTGAGAGAAGTGATCGTCAAATTTATTGCGCACTTTCTCATTGTAAGCGAGTTTCTCGATTCCTGCAGCATTCAATGCGTTGTGTCGCGCTCTGTTGGCAGCATTGTTCTCATATCCAGCCTTAAAGCCACTGAGCATCTCAGGAGTAATCGCTCCCTTCTCCTCCGCCACCGCCTGCAAAGCCGTAGTTGCTAAAAATGCGATTAAAATTCTTTTGAACATTGTTCTTTATATTT
>CAZGGB010000050.1:0-7022 GCA_964525115.1 uncultured Sangeribacter sp.
TGCAGTATTCGTCGGTCATTTCAGGCACTTGCTGGCCTTCCTTGCCCATGAAACCATTGGCGATGAGCCACTGGCGTACGAATTCCTTGCTGAGCTGCTTCTGTGGAAGACCTTTCTCGAATAGCTCTTCGTAGGTATCAGCGTAGAAGTAACGGCTGGAGTCGGGAGTATGGATTTCGTCGATAAGGATAACTTTGCCGTCGAGGAGACCGAATTCATATTTGGTATCGACGAGGATAAGGCCACGTTCGGCAGCCATCTGAGTGCCGCGTTCGAAGATAGCGAGGGCATATTTCTCTACCTGGTCAAGAACGTCTGCACTTACGAGACCCTGGGCAATGATCTCATCGTGGGAAATGTTGAGATCGTGGCCTTCGTCAGCCTTAGTAGTAGGTGTGAGGATGGGGTGGGGAAGTTTTTGATTTTCCTTAAGTCCATCCGGGAGGGGAACACCACAGATCTCACGTGCTCCTGCAGCATAGTCGCGCCATGCGCTACCTGCGAGGTAACCACGAACGATCATCTCTATCTTAAGGGGCTGACACTTAAGGCCAATTGTGACCATGGGATCGGGAACAGTAACGAGCCAGTTGGGCACAATGTCTTCAGTGGCTTTGAGGAAGTGGGCAGCAATCTGGTTGAGAACCTGACCTTTGAAGGGGATTCCTTTGGGGAGAATGACGTCGAATGCTGAAATGCGGTCAGTGGCAACCATTACGAGATATTTGTCGTCGATGTCATACACATCGCGGACTTTGCCGTGGTAGACTGATTTCTGACCTTCGAAGTTGAAATCGGTGTTTGTTAGGGTTTGCATATTATTTATGATTTTTTGGATTTATCGAGAATGAACATGATTTATCATGTTTAATCATGGATTATCATGAGTTAACGTGAGTAATCATGAATTTTGACTCTGGGAGAATTCGCAGCCGCAGTAGGTCTGGTTGTAGAAGTTCATTTCCTTGATGATGGCGACACGGCGTTCGGAAAGACCACCCTTTCTCCAGTTTTGTGCCCAGAATGTGACTTCAGGTATGTCGGCGCATGCTGCGAGTCCTGCTTCCTCAATCTGCTCGAGACTTTTCCACCGGCTGGAGGCAAGAGTGGTAGTAATGACTCGATATCCATTGTCGCGGGCATATTCAGCTGTCTTGCTAAGTCGCATCTTGAAGCATTTTAGGCAGCGGCCACCTCTTTCCGGCTCATTTTCAAGACCCTTGACACAGCCAAGCCATCCCTCATGGTCGTAGTCGGCATCGACGATTTCCAGTCCGAGAGATTCGGCATAGCGAGTACATTCATCTTTGCGCTTGAGATATTCCTCGAGAGGATAGATGTTGGGGTTGCAGTAGAAAATGGTGGGTGTAATGCCATGTTGGAGCATGCACTCCACAATGGCTGAAGAGCATGGTGCGCAACATGTATGCAATAGCACCTTGCTTTCGCCACCAGGGACATTCACCTCATAGCCTTTCTTCTTCATCAAATAATTCTAAATATATGTCACTAAAGAAAGATAGTTTAAGGCGCTTAATGACGCGCACGGAGTGCGCTAACTACATTGTTTGACAGCGTAAATTGCTCCTAATTTAGTGATACTAATTCAAAATTCAAAATTATGATTTACATGGCGAAGGCATTGAAGCCACCGTCGACTACGGCTACTGTGCCAGTGACGAAAGTAGAGGCGTCGGAGATGAGATATTGGATCGTGCCGCAGAGTTCCTCAGGTTTGCCGAAACGCTTGAAAGGGGTTTGACGGATTACGTCAGCTCCACGTTCGGTCAGCGATCCGTCAGGATTAGTAAGGAGTGCGCGGTTTTGGTTTGTCAAGAAGAATCCGGGAGCTATAGCATTTACGCGGATAGCGGGAGTAAACTTTGTTGCCACTTCATTAGCGAGGAATGCTGTGAAGTTGCTGATGCCAGCCTTTGCCGCTGCATATCCGCATACGCGAGTCATTGGACGGAATGCTGCCATAGATGAGAAGTTGACGATCGTGCCTTTGCCAGCTTCAACCATTGGCTTAAGGAATACTTGAGTCGGGATGACAGTGCCGGTAAGATTCAGACCGAGAACACGTTCAAATTCCTGGACCTTAAGGTCGAAGAAATTTCCAGTGGGAGCGATAGTTGCACCCGGCATATTGCCTCCTGCAGCATTGAGGAGGGCGTCGACTTTACCATATTTAGCAAGGATCTCAGCACAATTTTCCTCAACTTTGGCAGTGTCCATCACGTCGGTAGTTAAGAAGATCGCCTCTCCTCCTTTTGCGGTGATTTCTGCCAGTATCTTGTCGCCTTCATCTTTTCGGCGTCCCATTAGCACTACCTTTGCTCCTTCAAGAGCCAAATATTCGCCGATACATGCACCAAGGACACCAGTTCCACCGGTGATGACAACGACTTTGTCTTTTACTGAAAACAGTTCGTTCATGTTTATTTGGATTATATGTTGTTGTGAATACAAAATTAGCAAAAAATAGAGGAATTTGCAAAAATATCTATTGTTTTTGGAAATTAGTTTGTAAATAAAATTTTAATTTTGTACCTTTGTAGTTTCAATATGAGGGGATAATTGGGATGAATAGGACAAATAGGCCGAATAAGCAGGCTTATTCAAAGAAAATAGAAATAAAAACATATAAATAGATTCAAAGATTCTACAGGTATATGAGCGACAGAGTTTACATATTTGACACGACATTGAGAGATGGCGAGCAGGTGCCCGGATGCCGTCTGAATACACAAGAAAAAGTTGAAGTGGCTAAGAAGCTTGAAGGTTTAGGGGTGGATATAATCGAAGCCGGATTTCCGGTCTCAAGTCCCGGAGACTTCACTTCCGTAGTGGAAATCTCAAAGGCTGTCACATGGCCAACAATTTGTGCGCTAACAAGGGCAGTTGATACAGACATAAAGATAGCAGCAGAGGCACTACGATATGCAAAACGTCCGAGAATACATACCGGTATCGGAACTTCACCATATCACATCAAGTATAAATTCAATTCAACTCCAGAAGAGATTCTTGAGAGAGCTATCGCATGCGTCAAATATGCAAAGACTTTTGTGGAAGATGTACAGTTTTATGCAGAGGATGCCGGACGCACGGACAATGAATATCTTGCTCGTGTGGTAGAGGCAGTCATTAAGGCAGGAGCAACTGTCGTCAATATCCCTGACACGACAGGCTACTGCCTGCCAAGCGAGTTTGGCGAGAAGATCAAGTATCTTATGGAGCATGTAGATGGCATCCATAAAGTGACTATTGCCACTCATTGCCATAATGATCTTGGAATGGCTACTGCAAATACACTATCCGGTCTCATAAATGGTGCGCGACAGGCTGAAGTGACTATCAATGGAATCGGAGAGCGCGCCGGAAATACTTCTCTTGAAGAAGTAGTGATGATACTAAAATCTCATTCCGAACTCAATCTTGATACAAACATAAATAGCAAGAAGATCGCCTCCGTAAGCCGTATGGTATCGAGCATGATGAACATGCCTATACAGCCGAATAAGGCAATCGTAGGGCGAAACGCATTTGCCCATTCATCCGGTATCCATCAAGATGGAGTGCTTAAGAATCGCGAAAGCTATGAAATCATTGATCCGAAGGATGTCGGCATTGATGAAAATGCAATCGTGCTTACAGCGAGAAGCGGTCGCGCAGCTCTCAAGCATCGTCTTGAATCGCTTGGCGTGCATATGGAAAAAGAGGCTCTTGACAAGTGCTATGAAGACTTCCTGAAGCTTGCCGACAAGAAGCGTGAGGTGGTGGATGAAGATGTGCTGATGCTTGCCGGCGAACATCGTTCGGCTCGCAACCGCATTAAACTCGACTATCTGCAAGTGTCAAGCGGAGTAGGAATGCGTCCGGTGGCAAGTGTCGGTCTTGACATTGCAGGTGAGAAATTTGAGGCATGTGCTACGGGTAATGGTCCGGTGGATGCAGCAATTAGAGCCATCAAGAAGATCATCAACCGCCAGATGCTCATTAAGGATTTCCTTATCCAGGCTTTCGACAAGGGGAGCAACGACGTGGGTAAGGTGCATATGACAGTGGAATGTGATGGCGTCAACCATAATGGTTTTGCTGCAAATAGTGATATTATTGCAGCATCAGCAGAGGCATTCTTGGATGCAGTCAATAAGGCGACGGGACCGGTGATAAACGATTAACTATAAATTATAAACTATAAACGATCAATTATCAATGATCAATTATCAATGGCAAATTGGAAAAATGACAATTTGACAAATTGAGTAATAGCGAATTTGACAAACGAAAGATATATTTATGAAGCTTAAAATTGCCGTATTGCCCGGAGATGGTATCGGGCCGGAGATTTCACGTGTTGGCGTAGAAGTCATGAAGGCTGTGGCAGAAAGATTTGGCCATGAGTTTGAATTTGAGTATGGACTTGCAGGAGCATCCGCCATTAGAGCTACCGGAAACCCATTTCCAGAGGAGACTCTGAAGCTTTGCAAAGACTCTGATGCTGTGCTATTCTCAGCAGTTGGAGACCCGGAGTATGATAATAATCCTGAGGCGAAAGTGCGTCCTGAACAGGGACTACTTGCTATGCGCAAGCAACTTGGGCTCTTTGCCAATATACGTCCGATTCAGACATTTCCAGGTCTGGAAGATAAGTCTCCATTGAAGAGAGAATTGGTGGAAGGAGCCGACTTCGTATGCGTTAGAGAACTTACCGGGGGAATGTATTTTGGCGAAAAATTCGAATCGGATGATAAGGCATATGATACAAATCTCTATACACGCCCGGAAATCGAGCGAATCTTGAAAGTTGGCTATGAACTTGCATCAAGGCGCGGAAAACATTTGACTGTGGTAGACAAAGCTAATGTGCTTGCTTCCAGCCGACTTTGGAGAAAAGTAGCTCAAGATATGGAGAAAGAATGGCCGGAGGTGGCCACTGACTATATGTTTGTAGACAATGCATCGATGAAGCTAATACAAGATCCTCGCTTTTTCGATGTCATAGTGACAGAGAATACATTTGGAGATATCCTGACAGATGAGGCAAGTGTAATAAGCGGATCAATGGGTTTGCTACCGTCATCATCAATTGGGGAGAGCACACCAGTGTTTGAGCCTATTCATGGCTCATGGCCTCAGGCAGCAGGACTTGATATAGCTAACCCACTTGCCCAGGTGCTTTCGGTAGCGATGCTTCTTGAGCATTTTGGACTTTCAGAAGAGGGAAAGGTGGTCAGAGATGCCGTTGATGCATCAATCAAAGAAGGTGTAGTCACTCCAGATCTTGGAGAAGGAGGAAAATCTGATTATGGCACTCAAGCTGTAGGCAAATGGCTTACCGACCGGATTGTTTCTGGCGAAGCTTGACATAGAGCGCAACATAAATAATTAGAAGAATTGCCAGGGCAGACGCTATAATTGTAAGTGTCTGCTCTATTTTTATATGCTCTCTATTGGTGATGTGCTTGACCGGTTGAGATTGAGATGCATCCTTATAAAGAAGAGGTGCGTTGATAATGCTGTCGCGAAGCATAATCTCGCGTTTCATCGTGATTTTGCGAAGGCTATCGATATCTCTTGAAAAATGAATGTATTGCTCCATAGCAGCAACATATGTCTGATGGTCATTGATGGCTTTGGCGGCTTCGATGAGCATGGCATTATATTTCTGTTTCTGGTAGGCTGACATTTCAGAATTCTTGAGAAGACCTGTTAAAGCCGGAATTGCTTTGTCATAGTCTTTTGTTGCCATATAATAGAAGGCAAAAGCTTGTCCCTCTTTATCCATAGTTTTCTTAACATCCGGGTTCCTGTCATGGAGAGCTTGAAGGCTATCATGGATGGATTCAATTTCATCTGGAGAAAGGGCTTTGTAGTTGCCCATCATACGTCGGTAGCTGATGAACTTATTGGTGTCGTAGTTGCGGAACTTACGATTTTTCTTGACATACATCTGCTGAAGCTGTTCGATTATCTCGAGGAGCCTTTTGTCATATTCAATTGCCTTTGCTGGATTTCCGTTCATGCGGGAATGAATCATGGCAGCAGTGGTATAAAACTGATTTTTAAGCGGATAATCGCTTGCAGGAAGATCCTCAATCAGGTTGCCATAAGTATCCAGACATTCTTTAAATAGCACGCCATCAGCGTCAACACCAAGATATTGGATAATCTGGTAGAGAAGAGAAAGCTTATCGTAGATATCTTTGCCCTCGAGGTTGTGAGACTTTGTAATGCTGTCGAGAAGCATAGTCTGCAATTCAGTGTCGTTGGGATTACGGCTTTTTCGATTAAGTTGTTGGTTGATTATATATGTCTTAGTTGCAGAGCGAGCCTCTTCGTTTGCGACCTCATCTGTAAGCCGAAGGAGTTTCTCGATTACCGTATCGTTTTTAGCATAGAAATTTGCGAGATTTCTGAGCATGTCAAGCTGAGCATTTACGTTGGCAGCTCTCTCTGCAGTGTAATAAATATCCCAGGCGCATTTCATCTGGCCTCTTCTGTCAGAAAGATCGAAGATATAATAAAGAATTCTAAGGCTATCACGAGCAGATGTGGTAGTCTTTAATTGATTTGTGTATTTTTCGATAAGTGCCTGTTTGCCTGGCTTTTGTTGGGCTGAAGCAGAGAATGCTGCTACGATCACCAGCAGAACAATTATGAGGATATTGGATTTTTTCATTAGTATGGTCAGTTTAGGATAACAAAATTAGTGACTTTTAGGAACAGAAGCAATAGAAATATATTAAAGTTTTATTGCAGAATTATTAAATTGAGGTGTCAGGGGGTCAGGTGTCAGGGTTCAGGTGTCAGGGATCAGGTGTCAGGTTTCAGGGGTCAGGTGTCAGGTTTTATCATAAAGCGCCTCTCCGAGGCTACAGTGCTGATGATGAGGAAACCCCAGGCTGAAGCCTGGGGTTTAGCATGATTATCAGGTCTCCGACCTGGTCCTAATTGGGTTTTTAGCATGATTATCAGGTCTCCGACCTGGTCCTAATTGGGTTTTTAGCATGATT
>CAZGGB010000050.1:7122-21305 GCA_964525115.1 uncultured Sangeribacter sp.
ATCAGGTCTCCGACCTGGTCCTAATTGGTTTTTTAGCATGATTATCAGGTCTCCGACCTGGTCCTAATTGGGTTTTTTAGCATGATTATCAGGTCTCCGACCTGATCCTAATTGGTGCGGAGGGAGAGGGTTTTTGTGGGTAGTGCGTCAGATTTAATTCTTAGTGTGACGGGTCCAGCGTCGCGTGTGCTTCGGAGGATTACGGTGGCAGTGCCGTTGTGAAGGCTTCTGGTATTGCCGGTCATCAGCTCATCGCTGCTAAGATTGCCGTTGATTACTCCAGCGATTTCAGCCGGACCATCTATCTCGAAAGAAAGAAGATTGGAGGCTCCTTTGTCTGTGAGTCCTTTGCCATCGACTGCCGTAATCTTAATATGTTGCAGGTCGATGCCGTTGGCTTTCCAGTCATTATTATCGGGAGTAGCGATTAGCTTCTTTGCATCTCCATGAGTAGAAAGAGAGTGGCGAGCGACTTCTTTCCCATCTTTATATGCAATTGCCTCAACTTTTCCTTTGGCATAGGGAACCTCTTCCCAAAGTATACGGTTGCGAGATTTGGGATTGTCTATTTCGTTGGCCTTTTTCCCAATACTTTTCCCATTGACTTTGAGTTCCACCTCATCAGCATTGGTGTAAGTGTATAATTTCACGTCGGTTCCGGGATTGAAGTTCCAGCTGTCGGTAAATTTCCGACCTCCCATAGTCACTCCATTCCACTGGGTCGTTTCTGATGTCTCAAATGGAGCTATATACACCAGAGGCTCTTCAGGCTTGAAAAAAGACTTAAGAAAATATGCCATTGGCTTAGGGTCAAGCGCAATGTCGAACACGCCTTGCGTCCATCCTTTTTCTGGCCATCCTTGAGACTCTCCAAGATAATCAATCATTCCCCAATAGGCAAGACCAATTACTTTATCAAGATCCATCTCGAAGAAATTGGGTCCCATATTGCTTGTATTCGCCTCGCTCTGATAGAATATCATCCAAGGATAGCGTTTTGAATCGCCAGGAAAATACATGTAGCGGTAGTTGTATGCAGCAATATCGGTATGCTCAACGAGAGGAGCCGGTAGGGAATCAGTATGTTCGTTTCTTCCACGCGGATGCATGGCCACAGTCACAAGGCGTGTGCTATCATATCTTTGGAGGAGTTGCTTCTGAAGTTTATATGGCGTCACCCCCCAATCGTTGTAAGGAAGATCAGGGATAAGCTGAAGTTCATTTCCCAGACTCCAGAAAACTACGCTTGGATGGTTGCGGTCGCGCTTTATCCATTCCGGCACGTCTTGCTGCCAACGAGTCTCCCAGGGAGTGCGTCCGCCAGAATATTGCTGTGTCCATTTGTCGTAGAGTTCGTCGACAACAAGGATACCATATTCATCACAAAGGTCGAGGAAAGACTCGCTATAAGGATTATGTGAAGAACGGATATGGTTGAATCCGAAATCCTTCAGCATCTTGATTCTCTTTTCCATTGCAGCAGGATAAGCTGCAGCTCCAAGCGCCCCGAGAGTATGGTGGTTGGCGATTCCTTTCAGAAGCACTTTCTTGCCATTCAGTTTCATGCCGAACTCAGGAGAAAACTCAACCTCACGAATACCGAATCTCTCAACCGCAGTATCAGCAATAGTGCCATCTGGACGATACAGAGTCGCTTTCAGAGTATAGAGATAAGGATTTTCAGTATCCCAAAGAGTTACGTCAGTAAGGGAAATGCTATCAAGAGGGAACTCCCTCACATGTTGCCTGGGGTGCTTCCAATGCTTTTGCACTTTAGAATAGACAGAATTACCCTGCTTGTCAAAAATTTCAATACCAACGGCAATGCTGTCTGTCTTGATATAGTTGGCAAGTTCTCCTCCTACGAGAATAGTGGATTTGTCGGGATTTGCTTCAGGAGTAGTGATATAAAGGGAATTACGAGTGAAGTATTGTTTTGGGTCTCCAACTTTGATCTTCACATCCCGATAGAGACCACCACCAGTATACCAACGAGAATTTTCCGGCTTGCCAGTGTCTGCTTTAACGGCTATAACGTTTGGCTCCCCATATTTCAGTTTCTTAGAAATATCGGATTCGAAACCGAGGTATCCGTAATCAGTGCCTCCGATCCTCTCCCCATTGAGATACACGTCGCCAACGAGCATGATACCCTCGAAATCAATTAGTACTCGTTTGCCTTCCCAAGAGGGATCAGGAGTGAAAGTCTTGCGATACCATCCTTCTCCCATTTCCTTGAATCCACGAGAGCTGAGTTTGCTGGCGATGTTTGCCATGAGATTGGATTTGTCGCCTGTATCGCCTTCTTCAGGAGCCACCCAAGGCTGGCTAATCTGGAAATCGTGGGGGAGATTGACTGTTTGCCAACCAGCTTCATCAAGAACGACGGCTTCAGCGCCGGGCTGGCTACCGGGAAGGAATTTCCAGTCGAAATTGAAATTGATGGTCTCTTGTGCGATAGCACCCAAAGACAAACATGCAAGAAAGGCTAAAGAAATAAAATGTCTCCTGATCATTATTCGGTGTATTTAAGAGATTTGATGTATTTTGACCAATCGGAGTAGTTTGTGAATCCGTTTTTCTCGCGGTCGCCGCAGGCTATGACACGATAGCGGATCACTCCGTCGCTGTTAGGACGAACCTTTATGAGATAATTAAGATCGGATTCTTCTGTAGACACCACATTCTCAGGCTCAACGATAATGCCGAGCCCGACTTGCTCAACAATTTCCGGATGATTTTTATCTGGGACATTGCTTCCCCAAGAAGCAGCTCTGCCATCAGAATTGATGAAGCCTTGATTGTCAGACTCAAGCTTTTGGATACCCGTTGCAAAAACTTCATCAGGCAGATAACCATCAAGTTTTATTTCCACGAAAAGGTCGCGGCTATTTGGGAGCATGGAATATGTCTGGGTCATCTGTATGGGATGACCGTTGTAGATCCAGTCTTTATCGATGACTTGGATAGTGTGGTCGTCGAGAACTTTCTGGGTGCGTGATGCAACGGTGTCGATTGTGACAGGTTCGCCATTTTTCAATCCACGGAAAGAGCCGGCGGCTATAGATTTTCCAGCCCAAAGGACATCAATTCCGTAGCCTTCCTTGAGTTGATCTGGAGTAGTGTAGAAGCCAGTGACATCAAGTTCGAGTTGCGGTGTCTGCTTCACGTAAAGGTCGAGGCTTTGGCGATTGTCCATATAGACACGGTAAGCTACCCACGGGTTTTCTATCACTGCGCCATGACCATATATTGCATCATACATATAGCGAGTGTTGGCATCGCCAGGGAATGTGATGCTTTCGATACGTGGATGGGTCTTTTTTTCGTCGCGAAGTTTGATATAGGCGTCAGTCTGGGCAAAAGCTGAGATTGAGAAGGGAGCGAGGATTGCAGCAAATAAAAATTTATTCATGATTTATTATAATTTTTATCATACATAAGTAGCTCACAAAAATTAAACGATATATGTTAACTCAAGCAGCTTGAAAGATCTTGATATGATAACTGCGGCTAATCTTAGCCATCTTGGCATTGTCGTTCAGTCGCTTAGCTCGCTAAGCTCCTTCACTCCGCAGCCAACCTGCCTCAAGATTATCTCGCATTTATCATATCATTAATTTTTGCGAGCTACTTAAGATTTAACCATAAAGCGCCTCTCTGAGGCTACTGAGCTTATTTTAGAGGATCCCCAGGCTGAAGCCTGGGGTTAGGTCATAAATATCAGGTCTCCGACCTGATAAGGTTTGCTAATTGTGGAAAACCGAACACTATTTAATGGCGGATTTCGATGGCTTTGCCGTCTTTGTCGAGGCTGAAGATGGGCATTGTGGCTTCCGGGTCGATGTCGTAGTAGTGAACGGCACTGTCGTTGACGTAGGGGTGGTTGTCTTTAAGCATGCGGTAGATTTCAGCACCAGCCCAAATTGTGGGACCGTAGCCGTGGGCAGCCTTCACACTAACGGGACGATAGGCATAGTAAGCAGGATCGAAGCCCATGCCAGTGCCAACACACACACCCTCCACTTCACCTTTAGGGTTAATCTTTGTAGACACTGCTTCCCAAGCCAACTGAGCCACTGGGCCGTAGGTAGTGGCTTCAAGCCATCCCTCATTGACTCCATGGGCGAGTGCATAAGCGAAAATAGCTGTTGCAGAGGTCTCTTCATACGTCTCAGGGCGATCGAGAAGCTGATGCCAGAAACCGTCGATACCCTGAAGCTCAGCGAGTCCGGCAGCGTGCTTGCGGTAGATGTCGAGGATTTCAGCACGCTTGGGATGATTTTCAGGAAGATAATCGAGAAGTTGGCATAGTGTCAGAATAGCCCATCCATTAGCTCTGCCCCATGCCATAGAGGGCTGATGGTCGGCATCTTCGAGATAGCCATGTCGGAAGATATTTTTCTCAGGAATCCACATGCGCTTGAAGAACCCTGTTGCAATACGAGCCGCTTCATCAAGTTGCTCCGGATGATCCTTATATTGGCTTCTGACAGCCATGGAAGGGAGTGCCATAAACATATCATCGAGCCATATAGCATTATAATGAGGACGGTTTCTGGCAATGGTGCCGTCGGAAAGATGAACCGGTGTTTGCTCCACTATAGCCCAGTATTGTTCGATATATGGGGATATCTTAAGCGTAGAATCAGCCATTGCCGCTCTCATCCAAGCTCCTGACATAGCTCCGGCATCATCAAGAGTGCGTGGATCCTTAACCATACGGAGCTGCCCATCGTCAGACACGTCGCCAGCCTTGTCTGCCTCTTCTGCAAGGAAACGAATGCGATTGCTGACATAGTCGGAATACTTCTTGTCGCCAGTGATCTTGGCTGCATCAAGGAGGGCGTCATACATAACAGCCCATTCATAGCTTGTGAGCCGGTAGGTGCCTTGATTCACTTTGCCGTCGGTCATCTTTGCAGGTGTCACTTCATCGATATATGAGAAGACACGATCAATATCGGCTTTGACGGAGTCAGGATCAAGTTGGCCATAGGGTGTCTTGTAGTCGGGCTGAAGGAGATGGAGGGGAGTGGTGGAGTCGTTGATCTCCTGCTCAGCTTGTTTTTGCTCACCTTTTCCGCATGCCGCGAGGGCGAGAATTGCGAGGATAACTAAGTTTTTATTTTTCATGATTTATAAATTTTCGGGCTTCCGCCCTCACAACATTCTTTATTTGATGAGAGTGCCACGGAAATGGCGCCCTTTAAGGTCGGAACCGAAGTAGAAACCGGGCTCCGCGGGTTGGTTGTAGGCAACATTCTGGTTGGCTACGCTGACACGATAGGCGGGATCTTCCATAAAGGTGTGGAAGCGGTAGTCGGTAGGAATGTCAGTTACGTATATACGGAGCGATTCATTGTCGGGAGTGCGAGCAATCACTTCCTCGCGCCAGTCGCCGAGGATATCGGCTTGGAGGCAGGGATTTGCCTTGGTCCAGTTGTTGGATGCCGCACCATCGAGATGCTTAATGGTCTTAACTTCACCAGTCTTCCAGTCGTATTTGCTGATAGAAAGAGTCTTTGTGTTTCCATCAAGAAGTTCGGTAAGAAGGTCGCCGTCCCAAAGTATGCAAAAGTTTACGGGAATGCGTGCATGAGTCTCATCCATGAATTCATTTTGCGGAGTAATCAGTTCTCCTGTGAATGAACGTAGGCCGCCACTGCTGGGTGACCATAGTTCAACTCCTTCATGAGTTGGATCAATGTCTCCTGCCATGCATCTACCGATATCCTTATTACTCGGATATCGGAGAATCACTTCGCCCGTGGCAGCATCACGAAGAGATGTGCCATCTTTTTTGTTTTCGTGGCATCCCCATACATAATATTTCTCATTGTTGACATCGGATATAAGGTGGATTGCATCGCCATGATACATTCCAGTACTATAGAGCCCTGTCCCATCGTGGTCAATGGTCATTTGTCCGTAGATGATCTCATCACATCCGTCACCATCAACGTCAGCAATACGGAGGTTATGATTGCCTTGACCGCCGAAACCTTCATTACCGGGAGTAGAAGAGTCAAATATCCAACGGAGTTTCAGATCTTTACCATCCCAATCATAAGCTGCCAGAGCGGTTTTTGCGTAATAACCCCGACACATGACAACAGAAGGATGCACTCCGTCGAGATACGCGATGGCTCCTAAATAGCGTTCACTTCTATTTGCGTAGCCATCACCCCAATCTTTCAGTTGTCCGCGTGCAGGCTGATAGTCGACGGTGGCCATAGCTTCCCCGGTCTTGCCATTGAAGACAGTAAGATACTCGGGTCCGGCAATGACGCGTCCTTTCATATTGCGCCAGTCGGCTTTGTGAGATCCAATGAGTTTGTTGGTGCCGTCGATAGTGCCATCGGCTGTCTTACATACGACTTCTGCACATCCGTCGCCGTCAAGGTCGTAGACCATAAACTGGATGTAGTGTGCTCCCGACCGAATGTTATCACCAAGATTGATGCGCCAAAGCTTAGTGCCGTCAAGTTTGTAGCAGTCGAGATATGTCGGACCAGTGAAACCGTCGTGGGCATTATCATGCGAGTTGGTAGGATCCCATTTGAGTATGATTTCGTATTCGCCATCACCATCAACATCGCCGATAGAAGCATCATTAGCATTGTAGAAATACTCTTTACCCCAAATGTCAACTCCAAGTTCCGGCCTATCTAAAGGAATTTCTATGTAGCCAAGGGGAGCTTGCGCCGGCAGAGTGTATGAGCCAGAAAGTTTGCCAACGGAGGGTATAACTTCATATTTGGCAGAATCTTTCCCCTTATAGTTGTCGGAATAGTATGTTGACTCAGTAATTGGATCCTTATTGATTTTCTTTCCATTCCGATATATATCGAATGATTGGGATTCAGGATCGTGAGATAGGTATCTCCAAGAAATATTGACTTTGTCAGGAGATTCTCTAACTGCCACGACACCCCTACCGAGACTTTCCATTTTCAGTTTGGAAAAGTCATAGTTGGCTTGAGAGGATGAAGGAGAGGAATAAAAACATATGGCAGATCCTATCAGGAGGGTGCGGATGATGTTGGTTTTCATTATCATCAAAATGTTGGGTTAGTTATAGGTGTTTTTTCGAAATATTTCTCAAAGTTATTAATAATTTTTAAATTATCATACATAACAAAGGGATTTTTTTATTAATTTTGCAAATGAAGTATATAAATAAACACGAAAACAATACTTATGAAGAAGAGTTTTACAATTTTAGCAACATTGGCTTGCGGATGCATTACGATGCTCGCCAATACAGTGACTTATGCCCCACAAGTTAAGATGGAAGCGCCGCAAGTGAATGATGAAATTATTTTTGATGTCCCGGAAGGTGAGCTTTCATGGCTCGATCGCACGTGTGATGGCTTTGTGAAACAAGCTTACGAAGCCATTCACAGTCAAATTCTCGGGTCGGTGGTGCAGATGGTGGAAGGTGAAGACGGTTATGTCTATCTAAGCCACATGGCATCTGAATATCCGGTCAATACATGGACAAGATTTGAGCGAGAAGGCAATACACTTGTGATGAATGGAGTGCAAGCAATCTACGTGGAGTATGATGAAGATTATGATGAAGAACTCACAGTATATCTTGCTCCGATGAAGGTGGAAATCAACGAAAACAATGTCGGAACATTTGTAGTGCCGGATGATTGCCGTTATGTCTTCAATATTGAAGAAGATGGATCTTTGACTTCTGCAGACCCGAAGATGCTTTTGGGAGTGTGTGTTCATACTCCGGATGAGACAGTAGAAGGAAACAATGTCTGGATATGGAGAGGATTTGGTGACCGGGACATCAAGATGACAGAGGCCAAGGGTGAACCCATATCTTTGCCGGAAGGATTGGATGTCGAAAACTGGGTAATGTTTGACGGATATTTGAATAATTTCGTACAAGTCGCAATAGATGGCGAAGATTTCTATATCAATGGAGTAGACCGTGCGCTTCCTGATGCATGGATAAAAGGAAAGATAGCCGATGGAAAGGTGACATTCCCTTCAGGACAGTATCTTGGTGCCGATATGGAGATTTACTACTACAGCTATTTCTGCGGTGCGGAATTCTCTGAAGTTGAAAATGAAGATGGCGAACTAATTAAAGTGGCAAGCTATGCCGACAGCTCAATTTTTGCATATGATGCAGAAGAGGGAAAACTTACAATGGAAAGGGGTTATATCATCAACTCCACACCGAAAGCATTGTTTGCTCTTTATTTCTATGATGATGTCTCAATCGGTAAGCAAAATAGGAATCCAGAAACTGCTCCTGCGGCACCGTATGGTATCGAATTTTATTCCGACGATTGGGATACATCTGTATGGTTTATGCTCCCGAATGTAGATGAAGATGGTAATATTCTTATGGTAGAAAATTTATATTACGAGATTTATCTTAACGGAGAACTTCAGTATTTTGAAATTTATGATGAGGATTGGAATGTAGAGAAAACTTCGATGATTCCATATATGTATGATGACTGGGAAGATTTTTGGGTAGCTTCTGAGGATCCTAAAGACCATACAGTGTATCTATATTATGATGGAGAAGTGACAAATGTGGGTATCCGCAGTATCTATATCAATGAAAACGGTGAAGAAGTGTACAGCAAAATGGGGTATTGGGGAGAAATCACCGGCATCGATGAAGTCGCAGATGATATGTATCCGGTATCTGTGAAGTGGTATGATCTTCAGGGCCGACCAGTAGTTGGTAAACCTTCGGGTGTAGCAGTGAAAGTGACTACATACAAGGATGGTAAAGTGGTGCGCAGCAAGGTCGTCGGCAAGTAAATAAGCTTTATTATAATAGATTAATGGCGTTTGTCTTTATTGGCAAGCGCCATTTTACATTTTTCATGATGTTGCAATTTTATGAAATGGGCAGGGATATTTATTACATTTTTGTAAATGATGAACAATAGGGCGAATCAGGACATTCTAATAGTAAACCCAACTTCAATAAACACACACACAATCCGCTTAATACTATGAAAAAGTTTTTTTTGATTCTCGCTGTCGTTTTCGGAGTTATAACAGCTTCGGCAGGAAACAATAAATCTCACGATGTCTCAATTCTCCCTGAGCAGGCACAACAAGTCTTGAAGCAAAATTTCAAGGCAGATATAAGCCATATAAAGATTGGCAAGGAATTTGGTCAAATCAGAGAGTACGATGTAGTGATGACGGATGGGTCGGAAATATACTTCGACAAGCATGGCAATTGGAAAGAAATAGAGGTATCGCCAAAAACCTCGGTACCATCAGCTATTATTCCCAATCCTATCAAAACATTTGTAAAAGACAACCAGAAGGAAGCGAAAGTGACGGGAATCGAAAAGAAAAATTATGGATACGAAGTTGAACTTTCGAATGGTAAGGATGTGAGATTTACTGAAAAAGGTAAATTTATTAGATATGACGATTGAAAATCATCTCTGGAAATAGTTCCTATTATATAGGTTGCGGGGTCGATATCGACTCCGCTTTTTTTATGAGTCGGGGCCTTAGACTTCAGAGGGCATGAAATTATTAAGTGTGGTATTGAAGGTAAGAAAAGTCCCGCTTTGGCTTGCAAGCCAAAGCGGGACTTTTAGATTGTCGAGCCTGCGAGGGAATTAACCCTTAGCAACAGCTTCCTTGAAGACAGGAGCTGGCTTGAAAGCCGGGATGTTGTGAGCCGGGATAATGACAGCTGTATTCTTAGTGATGTTGCGAGCTGTCTTTTCAGCTCTTTCTTTAATGATGAAAGAACCGAAGCCACGGAGATAAACATTCTCACCGTGAGCGAGGCTGTCCTTAACTACAGTCATGAACTGTTCGATGACTTCTATTGTGGTCGATTTGTCGATGCCTGTCTTTTTGGCAATTTCGTTTGCGATTTCTGCTTTTGTCATATCTCTTAATGATGTATTTTGTTTTCAGACTGCAAAATTAGTGAAAATTTTCAGTCTATCAAATATTGAGAACGTAAAATTTTAATAAGAAGTGATTTTTTTTGAATTTTCTTGACAAATTGGGCAAAGAAATAGAATGAAGTTGTTTAAACTTATTTACGAATAATAAAAAATACAATGAAGAGTTAAACCAAAAATTCTTTTTATTAATCTTCCGCCATCTTTTCGGCATATTTTCCTTCATTCATCAGTCACGATGCCCGCATCGCTCCTTCTTCATGAAGAAAAATCTGCTCGAAAACCTGACGAAATATTAATAAAAAAATAAGTTTAAACAACTTCAATGATAAAATGGGAATAATGGCTGACTAAATCTTAAAAAAAAGAATAAGTTTAAATAACTTCGATAGAAAAATTAGGAAATTTGTGGATTTTAGATTAATTTTGCAATTTAAATAGAGATTTCTCTTTTGTAATGACAAAAAAAGAGTTTCAATGAAGTTGTTTATGCTTATTTTTAGATATAAATAAGTATAGTCGTCTTCAAAAGGTAAAAATAATATAATATAAATAAGAAATGGCTAACACTTTGTTTGATAAGATTTGGGACAGACATGTGGTGCAGCACGTGGAGGATGGACCAGAGCAGTTATATATTGATAGGCTGTATTGCCATGAGGTGACAAGCCCACAGGCATTTGAGGGAATGCGCAGACGCGGCATAAAATGTTTCCGTCCAGCCAATATATTCTGTATGCCGGACCACAACACTCCGACTCATGATCAGGATAAACCGATCGATGATCCTGTGAGCAAGACTCAGGTGGATACACTCGCACGCAATGCTGAGGAGTTCGGACTTGAGCACTTTGGAATGATGAATCCCAAGAACGGTATCATACATGTAGTGGGTCCAGAGCGTGGACTTTCCCTTCCGGGAATGACGATAGTATGTGGCGATTCACATACTTCAACTCATGGCGCTATGGGAGCTGTGGCATTCGGAATCGGAACCTCTGAAGTTGAGATGGTGCTCGCATCACAATGTATCCTTCAGCAGAAACCGAAATCAATGAGAATAAACATTGAAGGAAAACTTGGAAAAGATGTCACAGCTAAGGATGTAGCACTCTATCTTATGTCGAAGCTTACTACATCGGGAGCTACAGGATATTTTGTAGAATATGCCGGAGAGGCAGTGCGTAATCTTTCGATGGAAGGGCGTCTCACGCTTTGCAATCTTTCAATCGAGATGGGAGCTCGAGGGGGATTTATTGCTCCGGATGAAGTGACATTTGAATATATAAAAGGGCGTGAATATGCTCCGAAAGGGGAGGAATGGGATAAAGCGATTGAATACTGGAAGACTCTTAAGAGTGGAGATGATGCAGTGTTTGACAAGGAACTGACATTCAAGGCTGAGGATATCGAACCGTTTGTCACATATGGCACAAATCCCGGAATGGGAATTGGAATCACACAGACGATTCCGACTCTTGACACAGTGCCGGAAGCAGGAAAGGCATCTTATCTTAAGAGTCTTGACTATATGGGCTTTAAACCTGGTCAGCAACTTTTAGGGACACCAGTGGATTACGTATTCCTTGGAGCTTGCACTAACGGAAGAATTGAAGATTTTCGGGCATTTGCATCTATCGCTAAAGGGAGGAAGAAAGCTGACAATGTGACGGCTTGGTTGGTGCCCGGCAGCTGGATGGTCTATGACCAGATTAAAGAGGAGGGTCTTGACAAGGTGCTTGAAGAAGCTGGTTTTGAGATCCGTCAGCCGGGATGCTCTGCTTGTCTTGCGATGAACGATGACAAGATTCCTGCAGGTAAGCTTGCAGTGTCGACTTCCAACAGAAATTTTGAGGGTCGTCAGGGACCGGGTGCACGGACAGTGCTTGCAAGTCCTCTCGTGGCAGCGGCAGCTGCCGTGACAGGAGTCATTACAGACCCACGAACTTTATAACTTCTTAACCCTCTAACCCTTAACCCTCAAATTTTACTTGCAAAATTTGAATATAAAGATATGAAACAGAAATTCGATATAATAACCAGCACTTGCGTTCCTCTTCCGCTCGAGAATATTGATACTGACCAGATAATACCTGCCCGTTTCTTGAAGGCAACAACACGAGAGGAGAGCTTCTTTGGTGAAAATCTCTTCCGGGATTGGCGTTATAATCCGGATGGAACCGTAAATAAGGATTTTGTACTTAACAATCCCAAATATAGTGGAGAGATTCTTGTGGCAGGAAAGAACTTTGGCAGCGGGTCAAGCCGCGAGCACGCAGCTTGGGCAATTGCAGGATATGGTTTCAGAGTGGTGATAAGCAGTTTCTTTGCGGATATCCATAAAAACAATGAGCTTAATAATTTTGTGCTCCCGGTAGTGGTCAGCGAAGCATTCTTAGCCAATCTTTTCGCTTCGATAGAGAAAGATGCCAAGACAGAGGTGGAAGTAGACCTTCCAAATCAGACAGTGACCAATAAAGCAACTGGAGAGAGCGAGAAGTTTGAGATCAACGGATATAAGAAATATTGCCTCATGAATGCCCTTGACGACATAGATTTTCTATTGGAAAATAAGGTCAAGACCGAGGCCTGGGAGGAGGCAGTTAAAGCGTGACGACACCCGCGACAAAAAAGGTGATGAACAGCTATTCAGCAAGTGTTGAAATCATGGACACAACACTTCGCGATGGCGAACAAACCTCCGGAGTAAGCTTTCTGCCTCATGAGAAATTGATGGTGGCACGAGCTCTTCTCAACGACTTGAATGTAGATCGCATTGAGGTGGCATCAGCACGAGTATCTGAAGGAGAGAAAGATGCAGTCACGAGAATATGCAAATGGGCGCGTCAAGCAGGTTTCTTACATAGGGTAGAGGTATTGGGATTTGTAGATGGAGGCACTTCGCTGAATTGGATCAATGAGTGCGGATGTGTCAATATCAATCTGCTCTGCAAAGGCTCTGAAAATCATTGTCGCAATCAGCTTAAGAAAACGCCTCAGGAGCATTTCGATGATATTCGTAAGAATATTCGCTTGGCTCAAGAGATGGGGATAAGCGTGAATGTGTATCTTGAAGACTGGAGCAACGGAATCAAGAATTCCCCTGATTACGTTTTCGCTATGATGGATGCCTTGAAAGATTGCGGAATAAAGAGGTTTATGCTTCCTGATACACTTGGTATTCTAAACCCGTTGGAACTCTTGCTTTTTATGCGTAAGATGGTGAAGCTGTATCCGGGTGTACATTTTGATTTCCATGCCCACAATGACTACGACCTTGCCATTTCAAATGTGTTGGCAGCAGTGCTTGGGGGATGTAAAGGTATTCATACTTCAGTAAACGGTCTCGGTGAAAGAGCCGGTAATGCTCCGCTTGCAAGTGTTCAGGCGATCCTTAAGGATCAATTTAACGCACATACTAATATCAATGAGGAGCGTCTGAATGATGTGAGCAGGTTGGTGGAGAACTATTCCGGTATAGCAATTCCTCCCAACAGGCCGATAACGGGGGAGAGTGTCTTTACCCAAGTGGCAGGAGTCCATGCAGATGGTGACAACAAAGCAAATCTTTATTGCAATGATTTGCTTCCTGAGCGTTTTGGGCGAAAAAGGGAGTACGCTCTTGGAAAAAATAGTGGCAAGGCTAATATCCTTAAGAATCTTGAGCAGCTTGGATTGGAACTAACTCCGGAGCAGACTCGAAAAGTCACTGAGCGTATAATTGAACTTGGGGATAAAAAGGAGGTGGTCACACAAGAAGACTTGCCATACATTGTCTCAGATGTGCTCAATAGTGTGTCTTTGGCTGATCATGTAAGACTACTAAGCTATATGGTCAGCACTGCATTTGGCTTGAAGCCCATGGCCGCTCTAAAAATTGAAATCAATGGAGAGACGCATGAAGTGACAGCTTCAGGCAATGGACAGTTTGATGCATTTATGAAAGCACTCAAACAGTTGTATAAGGAGAAATTGGGACGCCGATTCCCTCATCTTGCCAATTATGTCGTTTCAATTCCTCCCGGTGGACGTACGGATGCACTTGTGCAGACAGTAATTACTTGGGAGTGGAATGATAGAATCTATCGCACGCGAGGTCTTGATGCCGACCAGACGGAAGCAGCGATCAAAGCTACAATCAAAATGCTCAATCTTATGGAAGAGAAAATGGTCGCATCTTAAAAAAAAATGAGTATGTCTCTAAGTGGAAAACCCAAGCTTAGATGCCCCCGCAAACCAAGTTTAGTTGACCCTATG
>CAZGGB010000051.1:0-21106 GCA_964525115.1 uncultured Sangeribacter sp.
GTGTTGCCGTACTTGAAGGTAAAGACCCTGTTGTAATACCTAACGCCGAAGGCCGTAACACCACTCCTTCTGTAGTGGCTTTTGTTGACGGTGGCGAAAGAAAAGTTGGTGATCCTGCAAAGCGTCAGGCTGTCACTAATCCTACAAGAACTATTTACTCTATTAAGAGATTCATGGGAGAGAAGTGCTCCCAGGTTGAAGACGAAATCAAGCGTGTTCCTTATAAGGTAGTTTGCCAGAATGATATTCCTAAGGTTGATATCGATGGCCGTGACTACACTCCGCAGGAGATCTCTGCTATGATTCTCCAGAAGATGAAGAAAACTGCTGAGGATTATCTCGGTCAGGAAGTGACTGAAGCAGTCATCACAGTTCCTGCATACTTCGACGACTCTCAGCGTCAGGCTACTAAGGAAGCCGGTGAGATTGCTGGTCTTAAGGTTCGTCGTATCGTGAACGAGCCGACTGCAGCAGCACTTGCTTATGGCCTCGACAAGAGCCAGACTGAGCAGAAGATCGCAGTGTTCGACCTCGGTGGCGGTACATTTGATATCTCTATCCTCGAACTTGGCGACGGCGTATTTGAGGTTAAGTCAACTAATGGTGATACTCACCTTGGTGGTGATGACTTCGACCATGTTATCATCGACTGGCTCGCTGATGAGTTCAAGAAAGATGAAGGCGTAGATCTTCGTCAAGATCCTATGGCTATGCAGCGTCTAAAAGAAGCTGCTGAGAAGGCTAAGGTGGAACTTTCAAGCTCTACTTCTACTGAAATCAACCTTCCTTATATCACAGCTACTGCTTCTGGTCCTAAGCACCTTGTAAAGACTCTTACTCGTGCTAAGTTCGAGCAGCTTTCAGAGAAGCTTATCGATGCTGTTGCAGCTCCTTGTATTCAGGCTCTTAAGGATGCAGGGCTTAGCGCAAGCGAAATCAATGAAGTTATCCTTGTAGGTGGTTCTACTCGTATTCCTGCTATTCAGGAGAAAGTAAAACAGATCTTCGGCAAGGAACCAAATAAGTCAGTTAACCCTGATGAGGTTGTTGCAATCGGTGCAGCTATCCAGGGTGGTGTACTTAGTGGTGATGTAAAGGATGTGCTTCTTCTCGACGTTGTTCCATTGTCAATCGGTATCGAGACTATGGGTGGCGTAATGACTAAGCTTATCGACGCCAACACTACTATCCCGACCCGTAAGAGCGAGACATTCTCTACTGCAGCCGACAATCAGCCTGAGGTTACAATCCGTGTCCTTCAGGGCGAGCGTCCGATGGCAGCCGACAATAAGCTCCTTGGTGAGTTCAACCTTGGTGGTATCGCACCGGCTCCGCGTGGTGTGCCACAGATCGAAGTTACATTCGAGGTTGATGCCAACGGTATCCTTAACGTAACTGCAAAGGATAAGGCTACAGGTAAGGAACAGTCAATCCGTATCGAGGCTTCTTCCGGTCTTACTGAAGCTGAAATCAACCGTATGCGTGATGAGGCTAAGGCTAATGAAGCAGCCGATAAGAAGGCAAAGGAACGTGTTGACAAACTCAACCACGCTGACTCTATGATCTTCCAGACAGAGAAGCAGCTTAAGGAACTTGGTGATAAGATTCCGGCAGACAAACTTGCTCCGGTGAATGCAGCTCTTGATCGCCTGAAAGAGGTTCACAAACAGCAGCTTGTAGAAGACATCGATTCAGCTGAAAAGGCTCTTAGCGATGCTCTTCAGGCAGCAGCCCAGGACATCTACGCAGCACAGCAGCAAGCTGGTGCAGCAGGTGCTGGTGCTCAGCAACAGGCTCCTAACCCCGACGAAAAAGATGTAACAGACGTTGACTTCGAAGAGGTTAAGTAATTAAGAAAGAAGAATAAACTCCAAATAGAAGGAGGGTAGCCCCAAAAGCTATCCTCCTTTTTTTGATAGTATTCGCCAAAAGTGTTTATTTTTGTGTCATATTATTTGCCACTCTTTAAAATAAAAATCTCCTTCATCAAATGTAAAATATATGTCATCAGTTTTGTGGATTGCACCATCTACAGTTGAATTAAAATCATCCCAATCTGCACTGTCAAATTCAATCTTCGAAAGCAAAGGACCATTCGGATTACCGGCATGTAAAGATATACATCCTTTTCCTTTTACTTTAACTGCGATTGAACTTGCATTTTCAGGAGACTCAATTCCTGAAACCTTGAAGCATTGTCCCGGGCATGTAGCATGCACTATCATTTCTCCGGGAGTCTCAGTTCCCTCATATACTATTCCTGATGTAGCAGATGCTTGCGAAGCGGGTTGTGGCTTTGTCACGTCGAGTCTTTGCAGCTGTGACACGCCTTCCATTGTCATGACACCTCGATCTATTTTTGCGTTTTCTTCATCTACTTTAATCTTATCCACACAGATGCTTCGGTAGCCTCCTGTCACGCCCAATGAGCGTTGCAGGCACAACGTATGATAGAACATATACCATTCACCCTTATATTTGTGAAGATGAGTGTGATTGTTACTGTATTCCATTCCCTCTTCACCCGGATTACGCAAGATATTGTCTTCATATTTCCAGCTTTCTGTTATCAATGGGGTAGTGGTAGTCATATACGACATACAACATTGCGAAGGGGCATCAATTTCAGGCTTGTCCCATTCTGTCCGATCAACCCAAGAAGTATTGTAGATATAAACATATTTATCTCCTATATAATTGAGTTCATTTGCTTCAAAATGATAAGGAGCCCTGATTTCCATGAAGTCGCTTGCCGGATGGATCATGTCATCAGCAAGTCGGACTATTCTTTGGGAACCAGGATAATGGTCATTTCCGTCTGCAGCCTTTCCTGCGCCAAATGATAACCAACCAATTCCGTTGGCGTCAATCATCACTCCAGGGTCAAATGGATTGGGACAATCACCGATTGCTGAATCACCAGTCAAGACAAATTCTCTTCCAAGAGGATCTTCCCATGGTCCCAGAGGAGATGTCGAAGTGATAAGTCCTACACCACTACCGCTTGATGAGTAGAAGAGATAGAAATGAGTTAGGCCATCATTTTCCTTTCTGCTTACAATAGAAGGAGCCCATGACACTCCCAGACATTTCGGAGCAGCCTTGCTTACGTCGATTGTGCCGTGATATGTCCAGTTTACCATATCTTCAGTCGAAACCACCTGAAACGAATGAATCTTTTCATAAGTATTTGGCGATTCAGGAGATGTCATTTCCATCTGCTGGGAATCGTTGGTGCCATATACATATAGTCTTCCTTCATGTTCCACCCAAGTTGGATCTGCAAAAAACATATAGTCGGCTATCGGATTATTATGATCATTGTCAAGTTTTACCGTGGCGCTTAATGATACTGCAGAAAGCAGAAAAGCAGCTATAATAATTTTTCTCATGAGTTAGCTTTTTTCATTAAAAAAGTCGGCCACTCCGTTATTTTGACGGAAATGACCGACCATCATTAATGTAGACCTAAAAAAGAAGTTATAAATATATTCTATACTTAATATTCATTGCCCTTAAGCAATCCATTCATTATTGATGGACAATTTGTCTTATAAGTGGTTCGATCTATGACTCCACACCAGTACATAACACATATATCACCAACCTGTCGGCTATATGTAGAAAGGAATTCTGCATATTTGCCGTCTTCTTCATCATTGTTTTTACCACTTGTTCCAGATTCTCCAATTATTACAGGAACATGATATTTCTTGGTGAACTGTCCGATGATATCCAGTTCGGCTTTAAGTTCGTCTTCAAATTGCTTCGACCACTTAGTAGGAGCCGCATCAGAGTTGAGAATGTTGGTGAATCCCATCGGTGAATAATTATGAACTTCAACAAAAAGATGGTTAGGATTTATATCTTTAGGCATGACAAAACTATCAAAACCTTCCTGACTACCATGGGCGCTGTAAAGGCTGACTACGAGATTGCGATGCTCATTATTCCCTCCCGTTCCGCGCACAGTGTTGACAAAACCCTGAGCAAGGGCATTTGTAGCCAAATACCCATCTTTGCTTGCAGGAGAGTTCCATCTATGGTCTTGATCAAGCAACTCATTGTAAGCCTCAAAGATCAAATGCTCGTCATATTTATTAAATCGTTCAGCTATTTGTTTCCAAAGAGCATTGAATTTCTCAAGCACGGAGTCAATGTTCTGCCAGTCAGCACATACCCATGCATCACCGTGGTCGCCTGTGTCATGATGAACATTGAGGACAACATAAAGATTCTCGTTAAGCGCATAGTTAACCACCTCTTCTACTCGGTCCATCCAAGCTTTTTTAACTTTCCATTCAGAATCCATATGTGGAAACCATGTGACAGGAATACGCACAGCATTAAAACCAGCCGCTTTTACTGCCGTGAACCATTCTTGATCCGCTACTGGCTGACCCCAACATGTCTCAAATGCGTGGACGTCGTCTTGATCAAACCAAGTTCCGTTAGCATCCAGGGTATTGTAGAGGTTGAGACCAACTTTCATTACATTGCATGCCTCGAGAGCTGTCTGCCATCCGTCGCTTATAAGTGCAGACTGAACGATGCGAAGAGTAGATTTTACCCCTTGTTTACCGGTAAGTACGAGCTCTGCAGAACGTTCAGACTCAGTATTATTTTCTGTGACAGCAATTTTTAGATGAATTGGTTCCTTAGTCGTAGGCTTGCCGCTATGATTAGAAATTGTAATCCAATCGGGTGCATCGGAAAGCTGCCAGTCCACATTGCTCTTAATATCGACCATTTGGAAGCCTTCGTAGTTATCGAAGTTCAAGATAGAGACAGTGTTTGACTCACTGTTAACCTCACAGAAAACAGACGAAGGATTATCAACCACTATATCATTGTTGTCACTACAAGAGACCGTCGCCGCCAAAACGGCGACGGCCAGAACAATCTTAAGCTTATTCATTCACTATCGGTTTAATATAGAATCGGAAATTATCGTATGCCAAGGTTATGAAGTCGCCCACTTCTTTATAATCTATGTACATCTTGAAGTCGTAGTCTCCATTCTGATTGTATTTGCAGAAGTCTCCATAAGTAGCAGCATCGGGACACCATTCTGTCAATGGCACGCTGATTGTCATCCACTTTCCAGGAGTGAATTCACCTGAAACTGCATCCTTAAATGGTATACCGCCTTTTTCCACATGGTAGATTGTAAGTCGACCTGTCACTTCATGTTCAGCCGGTATATCTTCATGGATATAAGCTTCATAACGAATTTCAATGCGATCTGCAGGGGTATCAGCAGGTATATCGCTTACAATACCTTTAGCGTTCCACTGATAATTATGGTCCCACCAGCAAGTTGCACCAACCATGAGAGCATAGTTTCCAGAATAGTTCACTATTGGGTTTGCATCAGTATATTCATTTGCATTCCAATAGTTTGTACCCCAGCCCCAGTCGGTCGAAGGTCCGTGACCGTCAAAATCCTCATATATCCAGTCGTAGCGATAGAAAGGAATCTCTGCACGTCCACCGAAGGTCTTGACAACGAGAGTTCCGTTGGATGATGCTGATGGCAGCTGTTCGGGCATTGTGAATACAAGACGATCCATGCTGTCGAAAGTAGTGATTTCATCAACATTGATATCAATTTCGCCACAAAGCGAGAGCTCAGTCACATCCTTCAGATATTTACCGAACACATATACTTGCTGGCCTGGAATAGGCATATCAGGAATAACATTGAAGACAGATGGCTCTGAAGGAGCTCTTGAGAACGCACAATATGCAGATCCAGCATAACACTTCATTACAAAAATACCGTAGTCGGGAATATTATCCGGCATCTTAAGGTTTACTACAGTGCAGCTGTCGTTGAGTGCCCAATTATTGACTTGAGCAATCTTGACTGTATCGAGATCGGCAATATATATTTCCTCAATTTCATGAAGTAAAGAGCCATGCAGCTCTACATCCATTCCTGGCACCATAGAAAGAGTACCGTCTGGCATCAATTCCAAATTAGCACTGTAGAAATCGATAATGGGATTTCCTGCTATTACGTGGAATGCATAAGTCGCGGTGCCATGCGATGTCACCACCCTTATTTCCATTGGTAGTGTATTGTCTTGTCCATAAACGATGAGATTGGAAGGAATCGTAAGTATCAGATGTGTTGAAGTATTATAGTTACAGTTGAAAGATACTTCCTGATCGTTGATATAGACATTGCGGATATCATTAAGGTTTTCACCTACAAGAACAATCATCTGGCCTAATTTACCATCGGTAAACAGACTGTCGGCAAGTTCCGGATCGGTGACACGTACGCCTTTGATCACAGGCTGACCACCGTTGGAATTTTCGTCACTGCATGACTGAAAAGACATCATGCCCGCCATGACGAATATCGCAAGAGCGATAAAATGGAAAATATATCTGAGTTTCATAAAATTCGATTGTTATTCAGAGAAATTATAGTGTTGTGGCTCTTCCTTAAGATAAGGATTCTGGATTACGTCAGCCTCCGGATAAGGAAGGTTGATATTTGTGGAAGTAATAGTTGGAATAATTGAAGGTTCAACAATTTTCCCACATGGAGTCTCCACATATACTTCCCAATCATTTTCGTCACATTTGAAACTGAGTTCATTGTTATCGCCAACAATCACACCATTGTAAGTGTATCCACGATACTGATTGTTGAGATATGCAAGAATGTAATCAGGTTTCCAGTGATACCAAGTCATGAGACTATACCAGTTGTTCATTTCCATGGCAAATTCCACACGGCGTTCACGGATTATATCCTCGAATGTGATAGAATTGAGAGGTTCAATTCCAGCACGTTCGCGTACCTTATTGAAATATACAAGACCTTCTCCGCTATAAGAAGTCTGATTTCCTAAGCAAGCTTCAGCATATGTTAGGTAGACGTCGGCAAGACGAATCAAATATGTATTAAGCGGGGAGTTCATCATGCTTACATATCCGTCGTTATCATCATCGGGACCACCAGGGACACCCTTCTTGATAATAGCACTGTTTCCTTCGTAGGTGTAGCCACCTCCTGCGATATTGATGTAGTCATAGTGTGCGCCATTAGTGCAGAAGGTTGCATCGCGTCTGATCTTCTCCCATTTTTCCTGACCATTTGAAGTGCGATACTTATATTGCATAAGCATATCGGCACTTGCAGACAATGCACTCCAGCACATCACACCTCCGATCATGTCTGAATCGCCGCAAAGGTCACTGAGATTGGTGTTGCAGACATACCATTCCATAGCTGCAGTCTTGTACCATTGAAGCTGAAGAAGGGATTCCTTATTATTATTGTGACGATATTTAAAGAGGTTATGATAGTCCTCCATCAAAGATGCGCCACTATTGTTGATCACATCAAGAGCACAAGATTTGGATTTCTCAAGATCATTTGAGTCGCGTTCGCTCTTATTCCATCCGGCACGGGAGAGATACACCTTTGAAAGCATTGCCTTAGCACTCCAGCATGTTGCACGTCCAGACTCATAAGGAGTCTCAGGCAAGTTCTCGGCTGCATAGTTGAGATCATTAATAATAAATTGGAATACATCCTCTTCATAGTTTAGCGGACGTACAGGATTGTCTACAAGGTCCTGATTATGTTCGAATAGAACAACCGGACCCCAAACATGAAGCGCAAGGAAATATGCCCATCCTCGCATGAGGCGAGCTTCTGCAATGCCGTGTTTCAGAGCTTTTTCGGATACATTTCCGGTGCATTTGGTGTTAAGATTGTCGATAGTGGCATTAGCCATTGTCACGACTGAAAACATACCTTTCCATATATCACTGAGATTTTCATCAAGAGCAGTGACAGTGAAGAGAACATAGCTTGGCCAGTTATAGGGTGAATATACATCGTTTGCACGCCCGGCGCCAAGTAGGGTAGCACCACGATTGTTGTAGTCGAACCAAGCACGGTTGTATAGGGGAGCTGTAGATGCATACACAGCCTCGTCGCTATCGTAAAAGTTACTCTCGGTATAGCTGTCGACGGGAGTTTTGTCAAGGAAACTGCTGCTGCACCCGGTAGAGATCGTGAGTGCTGCAAGTGCAATTACACCTGAAATATACTTTATTATAGTCATGAGTTTTTTCAATTATTATAATGTTAAAGATTCAGATTCAGACCAAAAGTAAATATACGCTGTGAAGGATAGCGCGCGTAGTCAACACCGCGAAGCAATACTCCTTGATTGTATGAACCGACTTCCGGGTCATAACCTTTATATTTGGTTATAGTGAAGAGATTCTGAATATTCACATAGAATCTGAGATTATCAATGCTCCAGCGCTTGGTCAGCTTGTGTGGAAGTGTATATCCAAGAGAAATATTCTTGAGTCGAACATAAGATCCATCCTCAACGAATATATTCGACATACGGTTGTTGTTGTTAGATGCTGATTGGTCGATACGATATGTCGAAGCATTGGGGTTTTCAACGTGCATGTTGCTCAAAGTCGCCTCACCATCGGGATCAATCAAAGAGACTTTAGCAAAATCGCGTACAGATTTCAGCATCACCCATCTGTCACAGGGATTAGACTGTTGCTGACCGAGATAATTGAAGACTTTATTGCCAACAGAACCGGTAAAGAATAGGTTGAGGTCGAAGTCCTTCCATGAGAATGTGTTATTGAAACCGAATGTGAATTTCGGTTCAGGATTGCCGAGATATACACGGTCTTTTTCATCAATTACTCCATCTTCGTTCACATCCTGATAGATGTAGTCTCCATACCATATACCGGTGCCTTGATCTACTGTCTTGTTTTCAGGAATGGCTACATATTGGCGGTTGCCCTGAGCGTCGAGAAGGAAGTCGCCATTAGCGTCTTTGCGGTAGAAGTCGCTTTCTTCCTTAAACATTCCAATCACGTTGTAACCATAGAATTGAGCTACAGGTTCGCCAACAGTTGTGTAAGTATAGGTAAGACCTCCGATGTTGCCTGGAATGCCGGTAGACTCGGTGTAAAGTTTGAGCACCTTATTTCGGTTGAGAGAGAATGTGATTCCACTTCTCCAGCTGAAATCATTATTAGAGATAGGAATTGCATTAAGTGTAAATTCCAGACCCTTGTTCTGCAAAGAACCTGTGTTGACCCAAGGAGAATTTATGACACCGCTGACATAAGTCGGGAGAGCCGCCTGCAAAAGAAGGTTGTCAGTAGTCTTGTGGTAGAGGTCGAGAATGAATTCAATACGGTTGTTGAGGAAAGCAAGATCAAGACCTATGTTCCATGATTTTGTCTGTTCCCATTTCAATTTATCGTTTGAGAAATTGGCAGGATAGAATCCGGTGCCCCATCCGGTGGCTACAGAATTCATAGTTGCACCATATGCATATGAGCCGGCATTCTGATTACCTACAAGACCCCAACCAAGACGCAACTTACCATTTGTCATCCAATCCACGTCTCTTAAAAAGCTCTCATTTTGGAAGCGCCATGCTATAGCTGCTGATGGGAACCAGCCCCAGCGGTTGGCAGGACCGAATGTTGAAGACCCGTCGGCACGCAATGTCGCTGTGAGAAGGTAGCGATCGTCATAAGAATAGTTGACACGTCCGAAGTATGATTCTATAGATGATGAGTTTTTGGAATTGCCGTTCTTGGCAGTCTTCATGTCGGCTACATTTAATTCATGAACCGAGTTAAATAGATAGCCGGTACGTGAGCCCCAGAGATTTTCCCATGCTGATTCCTGGGCTTCATGACCAATCATGGCTTCAACATTGTTATTGTTGAACGCATGGCGCCAAGTCAGGTACTGCTTGAACGACCAATAGCTGCTATTGGAAGCAGAACGATTGCCGGAACTTGTTGATTTCCAAGTTCCGAGGTCAAGTTCCGGAGTAAACTGATAAGAATTATTGTAGTTGTAAGAACCTCCATATTCAATTCTAAGTGTAAGATCTTTGTAGAACTTGACATCGGCGTATGCATTTACAAGTGCTTGCAGCCCTTTCTCATAGTTTTCTTTAGTCAATGCATCAGCAAGAGGATTTGAATAATATGTTGCAAGTTGATTTTCTTCTTGAGCACCCCATGATCCATCCGGATTGCGAGCTGGCATTTCAGGAAGCTGACGAAGAGCTGTTTCGATAACGTTGCCGTTGTCGATTGTATTATTTTTCTTTGAATGAGAAAGACTTGACTGCACACCGACCTGAAGCCATTTAGTAATTTTTGTATCAATGTTGATACGTGCGGAGAATCTTTGGAAATCAGAACCAAGAGCAATACCATCTTGCTTCATATAGCCTCCGGAGAACATATACTGGGTTGCTTCAGTACCTCCGGTGACACTTAACTGATAATTCTGCATAGGAGCAGTGCGGAAAATTTCTTTCTGCCAATTTGTTCCTTCTCCGAGAATTGAAGGATCTGCAAATTCTTCGCGTTCGCCCCAGCCGAGCACACCGACACGCTCGTTGTAGAGATATGCGTATTCGCGAAGATTCATTGTCTCAAGGCTCTTAGGGAGCTGCTGGAGTGCGTAGTAAGCTTCAAATGAAATTTTTGGTTTTCCTATGCTACCGTGTCGAGTAGTAATGATGACGACACCGTTAGATGCGCGAGAGCCATATATGGCAGTAGCGGAAGCATCTTTAAGCACTTCAAGCGAAACGATGTCGGAAGGGTTGATAGAAGACAAGGCACTTGAGTTTCCGTTGGTCTGGCCTTCAATAGCGACGCCATCAATAATGTAGAGTGGTTCGTTACCGTTAAGCGAGTTGACACCACGAATTGATACCGAAATACCACCACCCGGTGAACCTGAGTTTTGTGTCACCTGAACGCCGGCGGCACGTCCCTGGAGCGCCTGATCGACAGAAGTGATGACAGTCTTTTTGATGTCTTCCTCACCCACAGAAACGACAGAACCTGTAATGTCGCTTCGTTTCATCGTACCATAACCAATGACAACAAGGTCATCAAGAGTTTGGGCGCTTTCTTTCAGTTTAACTGTAACCTTATTTTGACCCTTAACTTTAAGCTCATATGGTTCGAATCCGACATATGAGAACTTAAGAGTCTGCCCGTCTTCAACAGAAATCGAAAAATTTCCTTCGACGTCAGTCACAGTTGCATTTTTTGTTCCGCTGACAGATACGGTAGCACCTATCAACGGTTCATCATCGGTTGCCGAAGTGACAACTCCGGTCAGCGTTCGAGCGTGTATTGAGATCGGACAGATCAAACACACGAGCATCGCTTTTAGCAGTAAGTGAAGTCTACTACTGCCACGTTTCATGATTTTTTTAGGCATGTTAAAAATATATTAATGGAAATTTTTGCAAAGTTACCAAACCTATGTATTTCTGAGGGGTCGTTATGTATCAGGAATGGGTCATTTTGTATTATTTCTTGATTTTCACTCTATTTCAGACTCTCTAAATATTCGGTAGGGGTCATTCCGTATTCCTCTTTGAAACTTACAGAAAAACGTTTTGGGGTGTTGAAACCCACTGCATATGCGATTTCAGAGATCCTCATCTGGCTTTGACCAAGTAACTGTCGACCACGTTTAAGTCTGATAGATCGGATGAAAGCACTCGGCCCGATTCCAATTATTGACATAAATTTCTTATATAGATGTCCGCGAATCATTCCCAATTCACTGCTCAAAGTTTCTACATCAAAATCGACATCGCTCAAATGTTCTTCAACAATCTTTAGAGATTTTTTCATGAATTGCTCATCGAGAGGAGTAATTGTGATATCGGTTGGAATAAGCTCGTTGTCGTCTCTATCCGGTTCGTTTTTTTCATTTCTTAGTTCTAAAAATTTCTGAATGCGAAGGCGAAGAATATCATAATTGAACGGTTTAGTAAGATAATCATCAGCGCCATTTTCGAGACCTTTGAGTTTCGCTTCATCTGAGTTCTTGGCAGTAAGAAGAATCACCGGTATGTGCGAATAGCGCAGATCTCTCTTGATACGGCGGCATAGTTCAATGCCGTCAATCCCTGGCATCATCACATCGCATACCACAATTCCGACATTGTAAATTTCAAGTTGCTTCAGAGCTTCAGCTGCATTAGTTGCCATTACAACATTATATCCTTCGGACGATAGAGCATCTGAGAGAAAATTGCAAAGATCCTTATTGTCATCGACTATGAGAATAGTCAACTGATTTTTTTCAGAATCTAAATTTTCATCAAAACAAGTAGACGAATCGCTGGGAATTAAATTCGAGCTTGAAGGATTAATTTCGGTTCCCTTATCTTCAATGGGTATGTTTATTACAAAACATGAACCAGCGGGTTGATTGTCGAAAACTTCAACATTACCATTCATCATCTTGACGTACTGACTGACTATATGAAGCCCAATTCCGCTTCCAGGATTGCTTTCACTGTGAACTCCTTGAAAGAAACGTGAAAAAATTGAATTCTTAATATTATCGGGGATACCTGGACCTTGATCTGAGACCTTTATAACAAGTGATTTCTCTGAAAAAATAAAATCTATTGAAATGCTGCTATTGTCAGGAGAGAATTTGAGTGCATTAGAAAGAATATTGTAAAGACACTTCTTAAGTTTAACTATATCGGTGTTAGTATATAGGCTTTGCCTATTGCTATTAACGTCGATTCTGATATTTCTCATAGAAGCATATGTCTGGAAGTCTTTACATACATCAGAAAGAGCTCCTATCACGTCGCACTTTATAGGATGAAGCGTCTCTCCTCCAATATCAAGTTTGCGAAAGTCAAGAAGGTTTTCAATCAAAGATAGCAAATGAGTGGCGTTTCGGTTGATTATCTTAAGGCTTGAATTCGTCTCCTCGTCATGGTTTTTCTTCATAAGAAGTTGAAGTGGCGACAATATAAGTGTCAGAGGAGTCTTGAGATCATGGCTTACATTTGTGAAAAACTGAAGCTTCATTTCATTTAATTTCCTTTGATGCTCAGTTGTCTTTTCCAGCATGCGGATAGCTTCCTTTTCCTTTATTCTTCTTATTCGATAGTAAATAAACAATGATATTGAAGCAGCAATAAATAAAATGTAAAGTAAGATAGCCCACCAGCGAAAATACCAAGGGCGTTTTATGTCAAGTTCGATTTTAGATATCGAATTGCTCCATTCACCATTGCTATTCATTGCCTTCACCTGCAACTCATATTTGCCAACCGGCAGCTGACTGACATTGATCTCATGCTTGTCTGTGACAATCCAATCTTTTGTCAATCCTTTAATAAAATAGGCGTATTTGAGTCGGGAATTGGCAAGAATGTCGTCGGAAGCGAAGCTAATTGTCACGTCTTTTACAGGCGCATTCAAGACAAGACGGTCAAGCGACTCTATAGCAGTTTGAATTTGAAGTTCATCATAGTCGGAATTTACTGATACTTCTTTCCCTCCAATTTTTAGGCTTGTGAAAATGATTTTTCTGTCTTTTGGCATTTCTTTGATAAGTCCTGGGGAAAGGAGAGAATATCCGTTGACACCACCAATCAGAATGTCATTGTTTGGCAGTTTATAGAATGAATTTGGGGATATATAATTGCTGCAAAGCCCGTCACTTACTGAATAATTGGCAAATGAAAGCTGCAAAGACTTATCATCGTGAATATGCTTGGTAATAGCCGACAGACCATTGTATGTCCCAATCCAAATGACTCTACGACTATCTTCAGTTATGTCCGTTATTGTGTTATCTACAAGACCATCTGCCAGATTGACATAGTAAATGGTGTCGGATTTCTGGTCGTAGGCAGTCAATCCACCACAGTGTCCCAACCAAATAATATTATCGCTATCTTTGAAAATATTGGAGATATAGACATGAAGAAACTGTTGAGTGCCGCTTTTATTGCCTATTACCGGAGAACTAACCTCCTCGTTGTTTATATTGACGCGCACATATCCATGTCCGGTGCTCACATATAATGAGTCGGAATTATCATCAAATATATAGACGGAGGTAAATTTAGATCCGTCTTCACGAGTAATGCGTCTTACATCACCATCAGACTTCATTTTAAAAAGACCATCAATAATTGATCCTATCCATATATTACCATTTCGATCCACTTTGGTTTGCCATGCATAGTTGGTGGGAAAATTTCCTTTACTAAGACTGAAATGTGAAGTAGAGTTCCCATCGATAACATAGATTCCATGATCGTATGAACCTGCAATTATTTTTCCTTCATGTGTTTTTACTAAAGACATTATGGCTACATTTGGGACATCATTCCATTTATTAATTATTCCATCGTTATCGCGAAAAAATAATCCGTTGCCATCAGTACCAATCCATGTTCTTCCGCTTTCTTCGTTAAGTAGAGACAAAACATCTCCCATAAATGTAGCTCGATATGGTTTGATAATAGAAGAAGAATGGATTACGCTTACTCCATGACGGAGATATCCAATCCACATATTTCCCTCCTTGTCAACAAACAAATCCGTTATCCTATTGGAAATTAACGATTGATCAGCATATCCATTAGACTGTTGAATATGACTTACAAATGAATGATTTTGCTTATCGAATATATATATTCCCTGATGGTCGGTGGAAATCAATAGTAAACCATCATTATTGTCAACAATACCATTAATGCAATTTCCTGTGTCTTGGCTTCCTGGAAGCGTTATCCTATTCCAGTCATTTAACTTAGGGTCGAAACAGAACAATTCAGTGTCGTCATAGCTATATATCCAAAGTTTGCCTGAGGTATCAGTGAAAATTGTATTGTGATTATTAAATTGTTTATTTCCAAAGATTTTCGAAAGAAAAATTGAACACTTCAAATCCGGATCAATTCTTACAACTCCTTCTTTTCCGCATAGAATAAGAATTCCACCGTCAGGATGGTCTGTCCAAGACAGTCTGTCGCCAAAATCCCGAGAAAGTTTTATCTTGCCTTGCAAGTGCCCGTATGGGTCGAACATAGACATTTCCCCATTATGATCAAAACACCATAAATTTTTCTCTGCATCAACATAGATATTATAATGAGTATCCGGATTCAATCCTTTTATGTATTCAGATAAAGGAATAAAAGAGTCAAGTTCCCGCAAATAAACAAGATTCTTGCTGTCCCATTCAATCAATAAATTATCTTTAGCATCTTCTTGAATTGAAGTGACAAATTCACTGTGGAGATTATATGGGAGTTGTTGGCTGTTATATACCCTTACTTCATGTCCGTCCCAACGGTTTAGTCCGGAGGATGTTCCAATCCAAAATAGATTATGGCTATCTCGATAGATACATTTTACGATATCGCTCGACAATCCGTCTGCGACAGTCAGATGTGTCATCACGCTGATATTAGATGAATTCGAGAGAATTTGATTATCCGATTTGTCATCCTTGGCAAAAACACTGAGCATGCTTGACATTGTGAATATCAAAAAAAGCATGATGGTAGGGATAACAAAGGGGTATTTCTTGATTGCCATATTAATAAAAGATATTCTGGATATGCAAAGGTAAATAAAAAAATCGGAAAAATCAAAAATCCCCTGCCACTCTTGAGAGCGACAGGGGGAATATGCAAGTTGGTTTCGAGTATAATTGTACATATATCGTTTAATTTTTGTTAGCTACTTAAATAATAAGGTGATGTTAGCTGCCAAGTGGTACAAAGTTACTCAAAGGATTTCCGGGTTTTGCCGATTCCATCAGTTTCTCTGAAAAACTGAATGAGGCTGCATCCTGATCTGTCACTACAGACAGCAATGCCGGTCCTTCTGCATTGAGCCAACGCTTCATTGCATCTTCAAGTTTAGACGGATCATTAATGGTTTCAGCTTGGAAACCAATAGTTTCTGCCATCTTCCCGAAATCAGGATTTGTCAGGTTGGTCTCATTTGGAGTCAATCCTGCCATTTCCATTTCCCATTTGACAAATGCTAATGATCTATTGTCGGCAACCAATAGTTTTACTGGAAGCTTATACTGAATTATTGTCAGTAGTTCACCCATAAGCATACTGAATCCTCCATCTCCACAAATTGCTATCACCTGACGATCGGGGCATGCAAACTTTGCTCCAATAGCCATAGGCATCGCATTAGCCATAGAGCCATGAGAGAAAGATCCGATCATCCTGCGGTCTTTTTTCTGGGTCAAATAGTGTGAAGTCCATACGTTGTTCATTCCGGTATCAACAGTAAAAATAGCATTCTCATCTGCTAATCTATCAAGAAGACTAAGCATATATTCTGGACGTACCGAACCTTTTGTGCCCGGATTTTTAACGGGTTCATCAAACTTCTCTTTAATGGCAGAATAGTCGGAGAGTGCTTTGTCAAGGAATGTACGGTCGTTTTTATTTTCTATCTTAGTAAGGAGTGCCGATAAGAATAAGCCGGCATCAGCTCTAACGGCAACATCCACTTTTGATTTACGCCCTAATCTCTCTGCCCTTACATCTACCTGGATAATTTTTTTGTCGGTTGGAAAGAATCCAGGATAAGGGAAGTTCATTCCAATCAGTACGAGTACATCTGCCGAAGCTATGGCATCTTCAGCCGACCACATACCGAGATAACCCATATGACCTACATAATTCTTGCATGCTCCGGCGAGTTCAAGTTGGCTTTTATATGTTGTGCCTACAGGTGCGTTGACCTTTTCAGAAAGTTCATTGACTAACATTGCTGCGTTTTTTGCACCCGATCCAGCAAATATTGCAACACTTTTCGCATTATTGATAAGCTCTGCGGCAGCTTCGACTTCTTCCTGAGATGGTTCTGGAAGACGCTTTGTATAAAGAACTTTTGTAGCTGCATAAGAATCAACTGCCGGCATTCCTATGACATCAGCTGGCAGTCCGACGATTCCCACTCCACCACGGCTGATGGCTTCCTGCATGGCAGCCTGAAGCATGTGCGGCACTTGAGTCGGAGTTGTAGCCATCTCATTGTAAACATTGCAATTGGAGAATAAGAGAGTGGGGTTGGTCTCCTGAAAATATTCTGTTCCGAACACTGCAGATGCACATGTTGATGCTATTGCCAATACCGGGGCATTGGAGCGTTGGGCATCGTAAAGTCCATTGATAAGATGCACATGTCCCGGACCGCTGCTTCCGGCGCATGCTGCAAGCTTACCCGTAAGTTGTGCTTCAGCGCTGGCAGCAAAAGCTCCGGATTCCTCATGTCGCATATGTACGAATTTGACACGGCCATCCCTGACAAGAGCATCTGTAAGATCGTTAAGGCTATCGCCGGTAATAGCATATATATGCTTAACTCCAGCGTCTGCAATCATTTCTGCTACCTGATCGGCAACTTTCTTTTTCTGTTGGCTTGTTTCCATATTTTAGTATTTTTCATAGTAATCTCCAACTATAACAATCGGAATAAGCATGAAGTTGCAAACAGCAGTTAAGTCATATTTCTCAAATCGGATGAAACAGTCTCAATATGTTCTTTCTTAATTTCTTTGACATTTTTCTTATTCTTAAAGAAAACAAAAGCAGAAAAGGCAATCACAACGGCTATCAGAATTATGATAATCCAATAAAGCCATTTTGTAATCGTTTTATTATGACCCAAAATAGACTTTGGAATGCATATCTTTGATTTCAACGTTTTTATAACATCTGACTTTTGAGGGGATTGAGGTTTTGTATGTATTGCTTCTGTGGTAGCCTCATTTAAGGGAGATTCTTCTGCGTCTGCTTTGATTATTTGGCTTAGCTCGGAGTCGCTTTTGATTCTTACTTTGTCGATCGGAACAAGCCAGCATGTATAGTTGTCGCGAGTCTTTCCATCGCAGATGCCTTTTATTGCAGCTAACTTTTGCTCATCATTGGTCTTCTTGTCTGCGAGAATTTCACAGAGCATTTCGTTTGAAAGCTGTTCGAGGATGCCATCGCAGCATAGGAAAAAGTAATCTCCGCTTTGGATGTCATCAAACATATAGACATCTGCCTTGTATCTTTTAGCTAAATGCGGTTGCATTGCTCTTGTGATAACGTTCTTCTGCGGAAAAACACGAGCCTCTTCCTCCGATATCTCTCCTGCTTTCAGTAAGTCATTGACAAGCGAGTGATCAGACGACTGATAAAGAATACCTCCTCTTTTTGTCTGTGGATTATACAGGGATGGCCTTATGTGATAGATGCGACTGTCGCCAATATGAGCCACCAAATAATTATCTTCGTTAAGGCAAAGGCAAGTCATTGTGGTGCCCGGTGTTTTCATAGAATTGGTGTCTATATTGTCCAGGGCATCATATGCCTTTGCGAGACCTGTCTCAAATGAAGGAACATCTATCGAGGAGCAAGATGATAGATAATCCCCTAAGGCACAGGCTGCAGTCTTACTGGCAACTTCTCCGTTGTCGTGCCCTCCCATACCATCACATAATATAAACACGCGTGTGTCAACACCTGCGTTAATAGGGTAAAGATAATCCTCCTGATTATCCTTACGTCCTATTTCTGTAAAATAGAGAGGTTTTCTAATCGTGATCATCCTATTTAAGCTAATCTGGTTGCTTCATCATCGTTAGACTCAAGGATAATGTCTGTAGTTCCCAAAGTCATGGTATCTCCAAACTTCAGGATCAATATGTCACCTCGATTAATGGGTCTTCCATTAAGTTTAACGATATTTTTTGAATTTATTTCAACAAGATGGTGCTCATAACCGGAGCCTTTCCTTACGACATCAATCAAGACATGCTGACGGCTCATATACATGTCTGTACTTATCTTGATATCGGCAGTGCCGGTTTTTGCACGTCTACCAATGACATTTTTCCCAGCTTTGAGAAACTGAATCTCATTAGTAGATTTGACTCTTATCTGCCCTATGTCTGCGACAGTCTGAGGAGGCATCACGAGTTGAGTCGGCATTTCGTCAGCACCTTGTGCTCCCCGGGCTTGAGCTCCACTTTGATAAACACTTGCATTAGCTTTGAAGTGACATTTTGGACACTCCACTACCATATTCTGATATCCCGGTACTTCGTTAAATGAAAGTTGTTGTCGACACTCCGGGCACACAATGAAAATCTTTCCCATCAGACCTCTACAAAAGAATCAGCATCGTTGATATAATCGGGCATATCATCATTGGAAGCATAATATACGTCACCTTGTCCTGCCGCTTGTGCTTGCAATAAGTCGGCAACTTCTAACCCGGATCCAGAGATATCATAAACCTCAGATTCCTGAATTTCTCCATCTCCACTGTCATCTTGAAGCAGCACGTCGATAGTTCCGTTGTTGTCCACATCAATCAAGAGTGCTTGATCCCCGTTATTCTCAACAAGTGCAACATTCATAATCTGTCCGTATTCATTTTGGACTGCTTCGACACCAAGCACTCGGATTTCATTGTCGGCTGGTTCAGCAGCAATCATTTCCTCATTATTGGGTTCTGTTTCTGTATGAGATTCCGGAATTACCTCGTTATGAGCTGTTACGGTCTCAGTGGCTTGAGAGTGGGAGTGTGGCGTATGATGAGATGGAGTTGTCTCAAACACTTTGCTTTGGAAGTCCGCGCGTTCTTGAGCCGACATCTCATTCCATTCTTCAGCTACATAAGTGGCATATATTTTACCATTATATTCAAATACTCCCCCGGGACCAACCTGAGTACGGGCTTGTGCGAAAGCGTCATTGAAATTGTCAGCATCTACGTGAGCGTAGCGGATTCCCTCATCGTTAGCAAGGATAGCTTGCTCCGGCTCTGGAGCGACCACGACTTCCTTTGTACTCTCAGAGCTATCATCAGCCTTATCAACAATTTCTTCAGCTGATTCAAGAGGTTGTGTTTGTGTCTGTGTTTGTGCAGCTGCGGTAGCACCCACACCCACAGCAGCTCCCGCTACAAACCCGCTGACAGCCGCGGCTGCAGTCCTTCCTTTCTTCGACTTCTTATGCATTGCTTCTGAAGTTTCATCATTGGTCACGGGTTGTTCATTGTTTTGCTCCTTAGGAGCGATATTCTCATTTAAGAGTTGAGTAGTTTCGTTATCCATATAGTCGATTTTTATTCTGATGCAAATTTAATGGATGATTGAATCAAAGTCAAATATTTAGAAACTTATTGGACAAACTATTGGCTTTGATTGATGAAATAGATTATGGTTGGAATGTGAGTCTGACAGGACACTTATAGTTCATTCCATATTTAGTAGATTTATAGGTGCCTGCATGATTGAAATAGAAATAATAATTATCAGAATCATTGGCATTTGTCTTATAGAAAGTCTCCAAAGTAAAGAGTCTTCCAAATGTACGTAACCAGATTTCCTCATTACCACTAAAAGGTAAAAATATGGAATTTCCATTTTTGCCTTTTACCTGATATCCACCTGTCCCGTTCAGTTCGGTACATTCCCAACTGCACTGATTTCGCAGTTCTTCCCATTGAGCAATTGTAGGAATCTTGGCACCGTTCAAATTATATTCAAAAACTTCACGCAGATCATCGGCATGTGTTTTATCAAGGAAGTTACCTATATCATGGGTTGTTCTGGCTCCAATGTTTTTATTAGCCCAAAGGACGGATAAACCCAAATCTACAAATTCAATTCCACCTATTTCTATTTTTTTTGAAGCTTCTTTTTCAGGGGCTTTGGGCAAAATTTTGACATCATTAACTTTACCAACTGACACTTTAGACTCATTTTTTCCCCTAATGAAATTATCTTTTGGAATCAATACTGTTTCTTCAATAGTTTCTTTTATAAAAGACTCTTCCTTTTTAGTGCTCTGAGTCAATTCTGTTTTTTGTTCAACAGGTTTTATTGAAGATGGAGAAGGTGAGGGTTTCTCATCATTTTTTTGATATGAAACGGCAAGTTCCTCAAGAAATATTTGTATAGAGGAAGGTCTTTTGTTCTTTTTTACTTCCATTGCGTGTTCTATAGCTTCAGTCACCTTTTGAGAAACCGCAGGCGGAAGCTTTGGAAGTCCATCTTCAAGTATGTCGCTGTAATGAGGTGGAATTTCTCCTGACAGAAGATTATAAAGTGTGGCTCCTAAAGCATACACATCCGTTTGTGGAGTAAATGTAGCAACCCCTCCTGGTCTGTATTGCTCTATTGGTGCAAATCCATGGCTGATGCCTACAGGAGTGGTGGAGGTCTGACCTCCACTCGCATCATATT
>CAZGGB010000052.1:0-20844 GCA_964525115.1 uncultured Sangeribacter sp.
CTGGAGCTATAGCCAACAAATATGGTTACTTTAATGGACTGACCACTCAATATGGCGTTTCTGGAAATATCCAATATCAGTTTAATCCCAAACTTTCATTCACAGCTTTCGGAACATACTATTTCGGCTGGCCCAATGGCTTCCCTATGATCCCTGCTATGATCGGAAACTATGGAGTTTCCACCTTTGGAGGCTACATGAGCTATCAATTCAACAATACATTTGGCGTAGACGTAGGAGCGCAGACAGTACAACAGTTCGGAACCAACAAATACTATGTCGAACCCATTGTGACACCAACTGTCAAAGTTGGAAAAGTAAAAATCGGTCTTCCCGTCGGACAAATCCTCCACGGAATAATCCGCTCTCAAGCCGAACAGCGAAACCTTCGAAAATAACTAATTTACTGCTTAGCCGTCTTGTCGCTGCAAGATGGCTTTTTCTTTTTGCTGCAACAAGATTCCTGCAAGCTGCATCCACAGCATCCTGAATCCAGCCCCTGTTTCTTCCTTCGAAACTTCACAACAATCCAGATGGCTGATGCCAGCAAGATTATTACAACTATAATATATTGTATTGTCTCGCTCATGGCTTATCAGTTTTAGAAGAAGTTGCTTTTGACGAAGATGAGGTTTTCTTTTTCGGCTTGGCAGTCTCCACTACTTGAGTGATTCGCCTGTTAGAGGGGTCCCTTAGCACTGACAGAGTAATCTCATTGATCATTCCCTTTTGCTGCGCGATGAACTCTGACGCACTGTAGTCGCCTCTCTCAATGGCACGGAGACGCCCCTCCCAAATTCCCGTCAACTTTGCGCTCTTAAGAAGTTCCTCCTTAATCAATCCGATCAGCTCGATACCAGCATCAGTAGCTCTCAGCGATTTTCCTTGCTTCCTTATATATGCTCTCTTATACAAAATCTCAATTATTGCCGCACGAGTGGAAGGCCTTCCTATACCATTAGCCTTGAGTGCCTCTCTTAATTCCTCATCATCCACCGATGCGCCGGCAGTCTCCATTGCTTTTAGCAGCGTGCCTTCTGTGTAATAACTCGGTGGGGTAGTGGTCTTCTTACCAAGAAACGGTTTGTGAGGTCCCTTTTCACCCTTTACAAACTCCGGTAGCGTTTTTTCCTGATCTTTCCCATCTTCATTAGACTCATCTTTCGAACCAGTCTTCTCATTTCCATTGTTCCAGTCATACACACTCTTCCATCCAGGCTCAGCAATCCTCTTTCCTGAAGTCTTGAATTCAATCTTGCCGGCTTTTCCCTTCACTTGGGTCTGATCATAGACACAATCCGGGAAGAAAACTGAAATAAAACGCCTTGCTACAAGATCATATACCTCCCATTCAGGCTTAGAAAGCATCTGTGGTGGCATCCCTGTCGGAATGATGGCATGGTGATCCGTAACTTTTGAATTGTCGAATACTTTATTGCTTTTCTTTAGCTTTTTCCCACGAATCGGCTTTAATACCTCCTGATAGTATCCGAGCCCGTTAAGAATTGGACCACATTTTGGATATACGTCATCAGTCAGATATGTCGTATCTACACGAGGATAAGTGGTGAGTTTTTTTTCATAAAGAGCCTGTATGGTCTTTAAAGTTTCATCTGCGCTAAGACCATATTTTTTGTTTGCCTCGACTTGAAGACTTGTGAGGTCAAAAAGTCTTGGTGGGGCTTCCTTTACTTTCTTTTTTGTCACCTCAGTCACTTCAAACTCACTTTCGGCTGCCTCCTGAAGTTTTCCTTGTCCATCTTCCTCTGTCTTAAATGCCTTGACATTCGATGTGAAAGTTATATCTCGGTAAAGAGTGCGAAGTTCGTAGGTCGTAGTTGGCACAAAGTTTTCTATCTCCTTTTGTCTATTTACCACAAGCGCAAGCGTTGGTGTCTGTACTCTACCCACAGAGAGCACATTATTCCGACTATCGTTTCTTTCTGCGTATTTCAACGTATATAGTCTTGTGGCATTGATGCCCAAAATCCAGTCTCCAATAGCTCTGCACAGACCGGCTATATAAAGGCTCTCAAGTTCTTTTTGAGGTCTAAGATGCTCAAATCCTTCTCTGATCGACTCATCTGTCAGCGATGAAATCCATAGTCGCTCCACCGGTTTGTCGCATCCGGCCTTCTGCATGACCCATCTTTGTATCAGCTCTCCTTCCTGTCCGGCATCACCACAGTTGATAACCTTGTCACATCTCTTTATAAGGCGTTCGATTACTTCGAATTGATGTTGTATTCCCTTATCATCCTTGAGTTTTATGCCAAAACGTTCTGGTATCATCGGAAGGGCGGAAAGTGACCATCTCTTCCAATCGGGTGTGTAATCAGCCGGGTCCTTAAGTTCGCAGAGATGTCCGAAAGTCCAGGTGACGCAATAATCGCACCCTTCAAAATACCCGTCTCTCCTCACGTCAGCACCAAGAATTTTAGCTATATCCGCTCCTACACTCGGTTTCTCCGTAATACAAAGAATCATAGACCTTTCTTTTTAGCCTCTTCCCATATCTCATCCATTTCAGCAAGTGTCATATCCTTAAGACTGCGTCCTGCTTCTTTTGCCTTTGCCTCAAGATAATTGAATCTTCTGATAAATTTCCGATTGGTTAGTTCCAGTGCATTTTCCGGAACCACTCCATACAATCTTGCTGCATTGACCACAGAAAAGAATAGATCACCAAATTCCTTTTCTGCTTCCTCTTTGTTGCCTGATTTTAGTTCTGTCTCAACTTCTGCCGTCTCTTCTTTCACTTTTTCCCATACCTGTTCTGGTGAATCCCAATCGAATCCTACATGAGCCGCCTTTTCTTGTATCCTATAGGCTTTTATCAAGGCTGGAAGGGAACTTGGCACTCCCGACAGTACTGTCTTGTTGCCATCTTTTTCCTTCAACTTTATCTGTTCCCAATTATCTGCTACTGCATCTGCAGTGTCAGCCTTTACTTCGCCATAAATATGGGGATGACGGAAAATCAACTTATCAGTGAGTGCTGTGCATACATCTGCGATGTCAAATTCTCCTTTTTCATCGGCAATCTTGCTGTAGAATGCCACATGAAGAAGCACGTCTCCAAGCTCTTTTTTGATATTCGGAACATCATTTCCTATCAATGCGTCGCAAAGCTCATACACTTCCTCTATTGTATTCGGTCTTAGCGACTCATTGGTCTGTTTTCGATCCCACGGACATTTCTCCCGTAGTGTGTCAAGCACATCAAGCAACTTTCCGAATGCCTCTATTTTTTCATCTCTTGTATGCATATTGAGTAATCTTAAGAATTATTTAATGTCCCCATCGCCTAATATCCCAAAGACATTCATTTTCATCTTCGAAAAATGAAAATCAAAATTTATACTGCAAAATTACTAAAATTTCGCAAAAAAATTGCTATCTTTGCCTTTTGAAATCTATTGATGGATGCATTTTTTTAGAAAAGGCTTTATTTTTATAATGTCCTTTATTGCATCTTTTGATAGTAAACAATTGAATATAAATGGATAAAATATTAGATACAAGAAAAGTTGATAAATTTGACAAGCTTCTCGAAGGGGCATCGTCGATTGTATTGACGTGCCACGTTCGGCCCGATGGGGATGCTGTTGGAAGCACTCTTGGTTGGCTGCATGTTCTTGAGGTTTTAGGAAAGTCGGTTACTGTCGTTGTCCCTGACAATGCTCCTCGAACTTTGTCATTTCTGCCGGGATTCGATAGCATGGCTGTGTTTACTCGTCATGAAGAATATTGCGAGAAGTTATTTCGCGATGCCGATTTGGTCATATGCTGTGATTTTAATCAGCCTTCTCGTCTTGATCGTATGAAGCATCTGCTTGAAGGATGCTCATGCCCCAAAGTGCTCATAGATCATCATGTTGAGCCAGATCCATTTGCTGATGTGATTTTTTCCTTCCCGGATATGTCGAGCACCTGTGAACTCTCTTTCAGGGTGATGGCAGAACTTGGACTATATTCAGATATCAATCTTGATGCCGCTACTTGTCTGCTTACCGGTATGATTACCGACACCAAAAATTTCACAGTCAACTGCAAGAGTCCTGATATTTATGAAATTCTTCAGCGATTGCTTGAAAAAGGATGTGACAAGAATCGGATCGTTAGGCTGGCTCTCATGGAGAAAAGTTACGGTGCATTGATGCTCGAAGCCTATGCCCTTTCTAATAAAATGGAAATTTTCCCTGAGTTTCATGGTTCCATTATTTGTCTTGATAAGGAGGAATGCGAAATTTTTCACTATGAAAAAGGTGACACTGAGGGTATTGTGAATCGTCCCACTGAAATTAGGGGGGTAACATTCAGCTTTTTCCTCCGTGAAGATTCTGACTGCATTAAGGTATCAGCAAGAAGCGTGATGGATTTCCCGGTAAATGAGATGTGCAAAGATCTTTTTGGTGGTGGCGGACATGTTATGGCTGCCGGAGCTGAGTTTTATGGATCTCTTCAAGATTGTAGGAAATTGCTTATTGAGTCTTTCCCAAAATATTCTCATTATCTTAAGGGTAGAAGCGAAAAGCTTGATTATTTCGACATCAAACAACCACATAAATCTGTTTGACCAATTCTTTTATCCTCTCTATTTCTCATGTTAATTCATTTGTCGAAACATATATTAATCATAATAAAATGAAATATTACTTATCTTTAGTTTTGTTGTTGACGCTCTTTGCTACATCATGCAGTAAGACAGAAAGTTATTCTGATCTTCTTAAAAAAGAGCAGAAGGCAAGTAATTGGTTTTTAGCACAGCAAAAGGTTTGCAATGAGATCCCTGCCGACAGTGTTTTTATCGAAGGTCAGAATGCTCCTTTCTATCGTATGGATGATGATGGATATATCTATATGCAAGTGATTAAGACTGGAGAAAGAGAACTGCCAAAATCTGGTGCTACTGTCTATTTCACTTTCACTCGGTATAATATAGAGACGATGTACAATAACAATACTCTTCAAGTTGCCCCTTCCAGTGGCAACCAAGAAAATTTTAATACATCTGTAGGAAATACTTATTTCATATTCAATAACTACAGTGTAAGCTCATCGTCTTATTTTGGTTCCGGTATGCAACTTCCACTTAGCTATCTTGGCTATAATTCTGAGGTGAATATTCTCTTGAAGTCATATTATGGTTTTGAAGATGACAACACTACTTGTATCCCATATCTCGTCAACGTTCGCTACTTCAAAGCCGAATATTAATCAAAAATATAAAACTGAACGCTTATACAACTAAACGAATAAACCATATACAAAATGAGTCTAATAAAATCAATCTCTGGTATACGTGGCACTATCGGTGGCCACAATGGTGATGGCCTCGGAGGAGTGGATGTCGTCAAGTTTACGGCTGCTTATGCCCAACATATAAAGAATATAAATTCTGGTAAAACTGGAAAAATTGTTGTTGGTCGCGATGCTCGAATCTCCGGATTAATGGTGTCTCACCTCGTAGTAGGCACTCTTATGGCTATGGGTTTTGATGTCGTTAATATTGGGCTTGCTACTACTCCTACTACCGAACTTGCTGTTGTGGGAGAAGGTGCAGTAGGAGGTATTATTATTACTGCAAGCCACAATCCTATACAATGGAATGCCTTGAAGCTTCTTGACAGTAACGGTGAATTCCTTACCGATAAGGCTGGAAAAGAGGTGATAAGAATTGCAGAAGAGGAAGATTTTAAGTTTGCTGAGGTGATGGATCTTGGCTCTGAGTATACCAACGATACATGGGGCGAGCGTCACATTAAGTTGGTAAAAGATTTAGATATTGTTGATTGTGAGGCGATATCTAAGGCTGATTTCACTGTTGCTGTTGATGCTGTGAATTCTGTTGGAGGTATCGTGATTCCTCGTCTTCTCAAAGCTCTCGGAGTCAAAAATGTTATAGAGCTTAACTGCGAACCAAACGGTCATTTTGCTCATACTCCTGAGCCTATTCCGGAAAATCTGACTCAGATTGCCGACTTGATGAAGTCTGGAAAAGCTGATGTAGGTTTCGTAGTTGACCCCGACGTAGATCGTCTTGCAATCGTTATGGAAAATGGCGAGATGTTTGTTGAGGAGTATACTCTTGTGGCAGTCGCTGACTATATCCTATCTAAAACTCCCGGCTCAACTGTTTCAAATCTTAGTAGTTCTCGTGCTCTACGCGATGTGACTCATCGTCACGGTTGCAGTTACAGTGCAGCCGCTGTAGGTGAAGTGAATGTTGTAGCTAAGATGAAAGAGACTGGTGCCATAATCGGCGGTGAAGGCAATGGCGGGGTGATCTATCCGGAGCTTCACTATGGTCGTGATGCTTTGGTGGGAGTGGCAATTTTCCTGACATTGCTTGCAAAGTCCGGTAAAAAAGTCAGCGATCTCAAGAAAACATACCCTCCATATCAAATAGCTAAAAATAAAATACAGCTTACTCCCGACATTGATGTAGATGCTATCTTGCTTGCTGTAAAAGATAAATTTGCAGGGTGTGAAATTACTGATATTGACGGTGTAAAGATCGACTTCCCTGAATCATGGGTGCATCTTCGCAAATCAAATACTGAGCCAATTATCCGTATCTACAGCGAGGCTGAGACGATGGAAAAAGCAGAAGCACTTGCCGAGGAAATCAAAGCCGTAATAGCCTCACTCTAAATTTTCAATTCGTAAATAAGTCGAAACAACTTCTTTGTAAATAAGTTTAAACAACTTAGTAATCCTAAAAAATAAATTGGTAAAGAGGCCGAAGAGATCAAGTAAGGTTTACCAAGTTATTTTTTGAAGATTACTTAAATTCTAAATTCAAAATTAGAATAATGTTAAAGAAATTCTTCTTAAATCTCCTTTCTTCCTTTGTAGGGGCATGGATTGCTATGGTGCTTTTCTGTGTCGTGGCAGTCTTCGTAGTGATTGGGGTTGCAGCTCGTCTTGGTGGTGATGACGAAGGCAAGTCTTCAAAAGTCAGTTCTGATTCAGTTTTGGTCCTTGATCTTGCTGGTACTATAATAGAAACTCCTGAATCAGGTCAGATTGATTTTCTTTCTCTTGTTTCAGGAGATGGGGTTGAATCCCCAACAGCTCTCAATATTCTTGTGGATGGTATTCGTGAAGGCAAGAATTCAAAGGAAATAAAGGCGATGTATATAAAGTGTGGACACCCTTCCGCTTCTCCAGCCACTCTCAATGCCATACGTATGGCAATCGCTGATTTTAAGAAGAGTGGAAAGAAGGTCTACGCATATGCCGATGCCATGACTATGGGCGACTATTTCGTCGCTTCGCAGGCTGATAGCCTTTTCCTTAATCCGGGAGGTATGTTGGAAGTATCCGGTCTTGGTGGCACTACTCTTTTCTATAAGGACTTGCTCGATAAGATAGGAGTAAAGATGACTCTTGTAAAAGTTGGTACTTTCAAATCAGCAGCCGAACCATATATATCAAATGAGATGAGTGCTCCTGCGAGGGCTCAACTCGACACGCTCTATGGCAACATGTGGTCGTATATTGGCAAGTCTGTTGCAGAAGGTCGTAAGTCGCTCAATGCTGAGTCAATGAATAAGGCCGCCAATGAGTTTATCGTATTTCAGCCCTCTTCCGAAGTGCTTAAACAAGGATTTGTCGATCGTCTTGTCTATGAGCGTCAAGTTGACGATATTGTAGGGCGTCTCGTTGGTAAGGAGGGTAAAGACGTGAAGTATTACACTCCAGAGACACTTTCTGAGAATTCTAAATGGGGTAAGGAGTATGGTAATAAAAGTAAAGTTGCCGTCCTCTATGCTACGGGTGAAATTCAAGAATATTCTAAAAGCGGAATTGATTGCTATCGACTGGTGCCTCAGATCACTGAATTAGCTGATGATGACAATGTCAAGGCACTTGTGCTTCGTGTGAATTCTCCGGGTGGATCAGTATTCGGAAGTGAACAGATTGGTGAAGCTCTCGATTATTTCAAGTCGAAAGGCAAGCCTTTCATAGTTTCTATGGGAGATTATGCTGCCTCAGGTGGATATTGGATTTCATGCACTGCTGATAGAATTTATGCCGACCCGCTGACCATTACCGGTTCTATTGGTATCTTTGGTCTTTTCCCTTCTGCAGAAGGACTCGTAAAAAAACTTGGTATCACTCCACAGACTGTTAGCACAAATCCCGGCAAAGATATCTCTCTTTTCTACGATCCAACTCCAGAGCAGCTTGCTGTGCTTCAAGACTATATCAATGATGGCTATTCACGCTTCGTCAAGAGAGTGGCTAAAGGTAGAAAAATGAAGGAAGATAGGGTTCGCCAGATTGCTGAAGGTCGTGTCTACGATGCGGAGCAGGCAAAGACTCTAAAGCTTGTCGATCAGCTTGGGTCTCTCGACGATGCCATAGCATATGCTGCCTCAGAAGCTGGTCTTAAAGAAGATAAATATGGTGTGGCTGTTTATCCTAAATACAAACCTGATTTCTTAGATCTCTTGAAAGCTCAAGGTCTTGATCAGTTGGATATGGAGATTGCCAAGATTTCCGGACAGAATCCTCAATCAGTCATTATTAATGAAGCTTCCAGATTGCTGCGCCGTTCTCCTTGGCAGGCAAGAATGACTCCTTTTGCTGTTAGATTTAACTAATGTCCTTTTATGGCTACGCTCGACAAATACTTAAAATACGCATTGACTCCGTTTTCATGGTTGTATGGATTCGGGGTCTATATGCGTAATAAATTTTTTGATTGGGGTATATTGAAAGAGGTCTCTTTCCACATTCCGGTCGTCGGCGTGGGGAATATTACTGTGGGAGGCACCGGTAAGACCCCCCATGTAGAGTATATTCTTGAGTGTCTGAGATATAAACGGAAAATCGCTGTTCTTAGTCGCGGCTACAAGCGGAAGACTCGTGGTTTCATAGTGGCATCTGCAAAAAGTACTCCTGATAGCATTGGTGATGAGCCTCTTCAGATTTATGAGAAATTTGGAGGAACTGTCAAGGTTGCAGTCTGTGAAAGTCGGGTGAAAGGGGTCAAGGAGCTTATCAAGCAATTTCCTAAACTTGATCTCATTGTTCTTGACGATTCTTTTCAGCATCGCTACATAAAACCGAAAGTCAACATAATGCTAATGGATTATACTCGTCCGGTCTATTCCGATGATATTCTCCCATTAGGTAGAATGCGTGAAAGTAAGGATGCTATATATAGGGCAGATATGGTCATTACTACTAAATGTCCTTCTGATATTTCTGCGTTGGATATGCGTTTAGTGTCTAAGAATTTGCAACTTCTTCCTTATCAAAAGCTTTATTTTTCTACATTTGATTATGGTGGCTTGATTCCGGTATTCCCAGATGATTGTACAGAGCGGGTTTTGATGACTGACATTTCTCATGAAGATGCTGTCATCCTCCTTACCGGTGTGGCTAATCCTCGTCCCTTTGTCAATCATTTCAGATCTTTCCCATTTAAGAAAAAGGTGCTTCATTTTCCTGATCATCATGATTTCAAGAAGTCTGATCTGAATGAGATTAAGAATAAATATAATTCTATGCCTGGTGTGCGTAAATTTATTATTACCACTGAAAAGGATGCTGTGAGGATTAGTCATAACCCATATTTCCCGGTTGAACTCAGACCTTACATTTTTTATATTCCTATTGGAGTCAGAATGCTTGAGACTAATTTTGGATATGATTTTGTCCCCGACCTTCTCCATGCGATAGAAAGATAAATAAGTAGCTAATAAAAATTAATGCACATATAAATCCGAGATATTTTCGAGGCAGTCTGGCTGCGGAGTGAAGGAGCTTAGCGAGCTAAGCGACTGAACGACAATGCCGGAATGTCCGAAAATAGCCGGATTTATTTGTGCAAGATTGGTTCTGTTGAATGTGTATATATATCGTTTAATTTTTATTAGCTACTTAGATAAACAATAAGGATGCCAATGGCGTTTGTTTTATAGAATCATATATTTTCCTCGCTTCGGTGGAATTGCACTTTTGAGATAATCCGGAGGAGGATATGACTTTAAAATTTTTACGATGGAAAAAACTATGCTCGAAAAAATCAAGGAGACTTCCTCTTTCATTCGTTCTAAAGTGGCTGAAATGCCTGAATTTGCTGTTATTTTAGGTTCCGGTCTTGGCAATCTTGCCGACCATATGGAGATAAAGGCAGAAATTGACTACCATGATATCCCTAATTTCCCCGTATCCACTGTTGCAGGGCATGCAGGAAAACTTATCTTCGGTAATTTAGGGGGAAAATATATAATGGCGATGAAAGGGCGTTTCCATTATTATGAAGGCTATGATATGAAGCAGGTCACTTTCCCTGTTCGCGTGATGAAGGACCTCGGCGTAAAGACTCTTTTTGTAAGCAATGCTGCCGGAGGTATGAACAAGGAATTTCGTGTCGGTGATGTGATGGTGATAACCGACCATATAAATCTATTCCCTGAGAATCCTCTTCGAGGCAAGAATTATGATGAGCTTGGCACTCGATTCCCTGCTATGACCGAAGCTTACAAGAAATATCTTGTGAAGTATGCCGACGAAATTGCAGATGCTGAAGGCCTTCGTCTAATGCATGGTGTATATGTTGGCACTCCGGGTCCTACTTTCGAGACTCCTGCTGAATATGAATATTTCCGGATTATCGGAGGAGATGCTGTCGGCATGTCTACTGTCCCGGAGGTGATTGTGGCTAATCATGCCGGTATGGATGTCTTTGGTCTTTCAGTCATTACAGACCTTGGAGGAAAGGATGTCGACTATGTGCCTACCCATGAAGAAGTGCAGCAGGCTGCAGAGACTGCTTCCCCGGTTATGGTAAAATTAATCACACAACTCCTCTCACGCCTCTAATTACTTAATGAGTGTCTATTGTTCAATGCCTTATGCTTGACAATAGACACTTGGCTTTTATGGTTTAATGTTTAATACTTAAAAAAACATGGCAGAAATTTCAGAGATCGGTGAGTTTGGACTTATCGACCGACTTACTGCGGACTTTCCGTTGCGTAATGAATCCTCTATCCTTGGTGTTGGCGACGATGCCGCTATTATGAATTATGCTGATAAGGATGTCCTTGTCACCACTGACCTTCTTCTGGAAGGAATACATTTCGACTTAAGATATGTCCCTCTTAAGCATTTGGGTTATAAGTCAGCTATTGTAAATTTCAGTGATATCTACGCAATGGGTGGTACACCACGCCAGATAACTGTCTCTCTTGGTGTGTCAAGTCGATTCTCGGTAGAGCATATCGACACTCTCTATGAAGGTATTCGTACGGCTTGCGATATGTATGGAGTCGACCTCGTCGGTGGCGACACATCAGCTTCTGTCACAGGTCTTGTCATAAGCATTACTTGTATTGGAGATTGTGAAAAGGGTAAGGAAATAAGGCGTGATGGGGCTAAGCCTACCGATTTGATCTGCGTTTCAGGCGATTTGGGCGCAGCATATATGGGCCTGCAGTTGTTAGAGCGCGAAAATCGTGTCAGTGCAAATGCAGGCAAAGATTTTCAACCCGATTTTTCCGGCAAAGAATACATTCTCGAGCGTCAGCTTAAGCCTGAGGCTCGTCGTGACATTATTGATGCCCTTCATAAGGAAAATATTCATCCTACTTCTATGATGGATGTCAGCGACGGCCTTTCATCTGAACTGCTCCATATTTGCAAAAAATCTAACACCGGCTGCCGTGTCTATGAAGATAAGATTCCTATCGACTATCAGACTGCTCTTATGGCTGAGGAACTCAATATGAATCTAATCACTGCGGCTATGAACGGCGGGGAAGACTATGAACTTCTTTTTACAGTTCCGCTCACCGACCATGACCGTATTGAAAACATCAAAGGTGTCAAGATGATTGGATACATCACTGCCCCTGAACTCGGTTGTGCTATGATAACTCGCGATGGTCAGGAATTCCCACTCAAGGCCCAAGGCTGGAATGCCTTCTCACATTAACTCATTCCAACTTGATTTTGCTTTATTTAACACTGATTTTGCATCCCATACAAAACTAAAGTGTTAAATTTGCAGTCGATTTATATAACATGGCTTCCGTATCATCCTACGTTGGCCATCCTAAATACATTAATTTTATTTGGAAAACAACTGAAGCCCTTATGGAACAAACAGTTAATATTCGTGAGCTAAACGATCGCATTGCTGCAAAAAGTAATTTTCTAAGTATGATCCGAAATGGAATGGATCAGCGTATCGTGGGTCAGAAGCATCTGGTGGACTCTCTTCTTATTGCACTTCTTTGCAATGGCCACGTTCTTCTTGAAGGTGTACCCGGTCTGGCAAAGACTTTGGCTATCAAGACTCTTGCTAATATCGTTGATGCTAAATATTCACGTATCCAATTTACTCCCGATCTCCTTCCCGCCGATGTAATCGGTACTCTTATCTATAGCGTTAAGAAAGAGCAATTTGAAGTAAAAAAAGGTCCTATCTTTGCTAATTTTGTCCTCGCTGATGAGATCAATCGTGCTCCAGCTAAAGTGCAGAGTGCTCTTCTTGAGGCGATGCAAGAGCGTCAGGTGACTATTGGTGAACAGACTTTCCCTCTCGATCGCCCTTTCCTTGTTATGGCAACGCAAAACCCTATTGAGCAGGAAGGCACTTATCCTCTTCCCGAGGCGCAGACCGACCGTTTCTTGCTTAAGGTAATTATTGGTTATCCTACTAAGCAGGAAGAAAAACTTATCATTCGCCAGAATATTCGTGGTGCTCTCGATGATGTCAGGGCTGTTGTGTCTACACAAGATGTGCTTGAGATTCAAAAGCTCGTTCGTGAGATTTATATCGACGAGAAGATTGAAAATTATATCGTAGATATCGTCTTTGCTACTCGTAATCCTGAGGCTGCCGGTCTTAAGGATCTTGATGGTATAATTGCATATGGAGCATCTCCGCGTGCTTCTATTTCTCTTGCTCTTGCTGCCAGAGCATATGCTTTCTTGCAGGGTAGGGGATATGTCATTCCTGAGGATGTACGTGCCGTTTGCCATGATGTAATGCGCCATCGTATTGGTCTTACTTATGAGGCTGAAGCAAATAATATTTCTTCCGACGAGATTATTTCTCGTATCCTCGACAAAGTCCAAGTCCCCTAAAATTTATCATTAATCATTTTTACTTTATCATTGAATTAAGTGGATGCTAAGGAACTTCTAAAAAAAGTACGTAAAATTGAAATAAAGTCGAGAGGTCTCTCCAATAATATCTTTGCAGGAGAATACCACACCGCATTTAAGGGGCGTGGTATGATGTTTTCTGAAGTTAGGGAGTATCAGCCTGGCGATGATGTGCGTGATATTGATTGGAATGTGACGGCTCGCCACAATAAGCCTTATGTGAAGGTTTACGAAGAAGAACGTGAACTCACTGTGATGCTGCTGGTTGATGTCAGCGGTAGTCGAGATTTTGGTGCTGTTGGTCAGGTGAAACGCGAGTTTATCGCCGAGATTGCCGCCACTCTTGCGTTTTCTTCTATTCAGAATAATGATAAGGTTGGCGTGATCTTTTTCAGTGATAAAGTTGAGAAATTCATTCCTCCCCAGAAAGGTCGAAAACATATTCTTTTCATTATTCGCGAGATCATTGATTTTAAGCCTGAGCATCGGGGCACTGATCTGAATGCGCCTCTCGTGTTTATGACTAATGCTATCAAAAAACGTTGTTCTGCCTTTCTGCTTAGCGACTTTATCGACTCTCACGAGTATTTTAAGTCTCTTTCCATCGCAAACCATAAGCATGATGTGGCTGCAATTCAAGTTTATGATAAGCGTGATGCCAAAATGCCGAATGTCGGTCTCATTCGTATTCAGGATTTGGAAACCGGAAAGGATATTTGGATTGACACATCGTCTAAAAACGTGCGTAAAGCCTATGATAAGGCTTGGTATGACCGCCAGCAAAACTTTTCTTCTGTCACTGCCCGTTGCGGTGTCGATTCTGTTTCCGTCGCAACTGATGAAGACTATGTAAAGGCTTTGATTGGTCTTTTCCGTAGACGTGGATAATATTTTAATTATTATGATTCAGTCGATTTATAAATATTTGACTATCTTTTTTGTTGCCTTGGTTTGTCACTTTGGTGCGCATGCTGATGTCAAAGTGACCGCCTCGCTCGATTCTGCTTCAATTTTGATGGGGCGCATCGATACGCTTAGGTTGTTTGTTGACCGTGATGCTGATCGTCAAGGTGTTTTCCCTTTGTTCAATAAGATGGGACCGGGTGGATATGTCACTCTATTTAACGACACCATTGAACTTGGCACCCCGCGTATGGATACTGTGAAGCGAGAAGGTTCTCGTATTGTAGAGCGTCTCGTTGTTCCCGTTCAGGTGTTTGATTCTGGCTTTTATAAGCTTCCTCCATTTGTCTACATTTCGGCAACGGATTCTGCAGCTTCTAACCAAGTTGAACTCACAGTCGTTCCAGTTAAGGTTGGAGAAAATGATGCTATTTCCGATTATCGTGATATTACCGATCCTTCAGATCGATCTTTCTGGGACTGGATGCCCGATTGGCTCTATGAGCTTTGGTGGTTGTGGTTGCTCTTGATTGTTGCCATTGTGGCTGCTTTATATTTCGGTAGGAAATATCGAAAGACCGGTAAGTTTATTACACTCCCCGAAAAACCCCAGCCTAAACCTTGGACCGTCGCTTTGCAGCGACTTGAACAATTAAAAGAGAAAAACCTCTGGGAGAATGGAATGGAGAAGGAATATTTCACTGAGCTCACCGATATCCTTAGAGATTACCTCTTTAAGCGTTTTGGTATAAATGCTATGGAGATGACTTCCCGGCAGATTATGCAGACTCTTGCTGATCAGGAGGATATAAGAGAAAAGCGTTCTTATGTCCGTAAGATTCTTGATATTGCTGATTTTGTGAAGTTTGCAAAGGTGCGCCCTCTGCCTGCCGATAATGTCGAGGCTTATGATAATGCTGTTAATTTCGTTAAGGAGACTGTCCCATCTGAGCCGTTGTCTTCCGATGCAGATAATGCTCAGGAAAATTCTGTTTCTGGCAGTGTGACGTCCGATGGTGAGAAGAAAGGAGGTGCGCGATGAAGTTTCTTCATCCTGGAATGCTTTGGTTGCTGCTTATCTTGCTACCTCTTATTATATGGTATGTAATCAAGCATAAGAGTGCAAACCCGTCTTTAGGAGTTTCCACTATTCAGCCGTTCATTAAGTTTGGCAATTCTTGGAAAGTCTGGATCATTCATCTATGTTTTGCTCTCCGTCTGATCTGTATTTCTGCTATAATAGTTGCTCTTGCTCGTCCACAGTCCTACGACAGTTTGAAGAATTCCCGTGTTCTTGGCACCGACATCATTATAGCAATGGATATTTCTGGCTCTATGTCGGCTACCGACTTTAAGCCTAATCGTTTTGTTGCAGCAAAAGATGTTGCCACATCTTTTGTCAATGCTCGTACCAATGATAATATGGGTCTTGTTGTCTTTGCCGGAGAGTCTCTCTCTCTTATGCCGCTGACCAACGACCGAGCTGCCCTTATCAACGCCATTGCAAATATCGACATGGGCGATCTTAACGATGGTACTGCTATTGGAGATGGTCTTACGAGTGCTATCAATCGTATTTCTCAAGGTAAGGCAAAGTCTAAAAGTATTATTCTTCTTACTGACGGTAGCAACAATGCGGGTGATGTCCCTCCCGTCACTGCTGCCCAAATTGCCAAGCAGAAAGGTATAAAGATTTATACTATCGGTGTTGGTACAAATGGTAAGATGCAAATTGCTGACCCTTATGGCTTTTCGTCTACTACTCTTGAGACGAAGATCGACGAACCTCTTCTCAAGAATATGGCGAAGATGACCGGGGGCAAATATTTTCGCGCAAAAGATGAGCGGATGCTCAAGCAGGTTTTCGAGGAAATTGACTCTCTTGAGAAGTCGAGCATCGATGTGAATTCGGTCACTCTCACTCAGGAGGAATTCATGCCATGGCTTTGGCTCGCTTTCGCTGCTCTTGCTCTTTCACTTTTGCTTCGTTACACAATCATTAGAAGAATACCGTAATGTTTACGTTTGCATATCCAGCTTTATTCGTTCTCTTGGTTGCAGTGCCTGTGGTGGTATTGCTCTATATCCTTGCTCGCTATTCAAGGAAGAAAAATCTTGCGAGATTCGGCCAGTATGATTCTATCAAAGATCTGATGCCCGAAGTCTCTAAATACAAGCCCCCTTTGAAGCTCGCTCTTGAAGTTTCGGCTTTGGCATTTCTTGCCATTGCGCTCTGTCGGCCTTGGGGAGGTGTTCATTCCTCCAAGTCTGAGAAGGAAGGTATTGAAGTGGTGATTGCAGTCGATGTGTCTAACTCTATGCTTGCTTCCTCTACATCCGACAATTCTGGCACATCTCGCATGCGAGCTGCTAAGCTTGTGCTCGAAAAACTCATTAATAGGCTTGATAATGACCGTGTCGGACTAATAGTATATGCTGAAGATGCTTATACGCTCATTCCTGTGACGAGCGATTATGTCTCTGCAAAATTATTCCTTAATTCCATCGACCCTACACAATATGACAATCAAGGCACTAATATTGGAGCTGCTATTGATAGGGCTGTGAAGTCGTTTAGCCCCGATGATAATATTGGAAAGTCTATTGTTCTGATTACTGATGCGGAAGAACTCGACGATGAAGCTGGAGCGATAGAGGCAGCGCGACAGGCAAAGAAAAATCATATTCAGCTTAATGTGGTCGGCGTTGGTTCTCCTACCCCAGTGCGTATTCCCACTAAGTCCGGTCCTATGATTAACCCAGAAACCGGTATGCCTGTTGAGACTGCTCTCGACGAGAATCTCGCTGCAAAGATTGCTGGTGCCGGAGACGGAATTTATGTGAATGCCTCCAATCCTGATGCGCTTAATGAACTCGAAAAACAAATGGATACCGTGAAGAAATCAGCTCTTGAGACTAATGCTTATGCTGTCCATGACGAACTTTTTACAATTTTCGGTTGGATTGCTCTCGTTCTTCTTTTGATCGATGTCTTCATTCTCGACCGAAAGATCCGTTGGCTTGATAAGATAACTTTCTTCAAGAAAGAGACTGCTGTTATTCTTCTTATCTTGGTCTCAGCTGCTGGTGCATTTGATGCTTCGGCTACTACCAATAGAAAGGAACGTCGCCTTGTCACTCAAGGTAATGAGCTTTTCCGCGATGGTCATTTCCTCGAAGCAGGTGAAAAATATCAGCAGGCGCTGAAGCTTGAACCAGAATCTAAAGAGGCTCTTTACAATCTTGGGCTTACTTATATAAGAAGGGCAAACAATGCTCAGTCAGATTCTTTGAGGCAACAGCTTGTTAAGGCTGGTGCCGAGGCTATGCAGGTGGTAGCTCAGGTAATGAAAGAGAAGCCAAATCTTGCGGCTGATGCAATTTTCAATCTTGGAAACATTGCGTTTAATTCTGAAGACTATGCTCAAGCTGTGCAAATGTATAAGCAGTCGCTGCGCATACGTCCGGATGATGAAAAGACACGTCGCAATCTCCGTATAGCTCAGAAGAAACTCCAAAATCAGGATCAGGATAAGAATCAAGATCAAGACAAGGATAAAGATCAAGATCAAGACAAGGATCAGAATAAAGACCAGAATCAGGATCAAAACCAAGATCAGAATCAAAATCAAGATCAAAATCAACAGCAGAATCAGGATCAGCAGCAGCAACAACCTGAAATTAATCCTCAGTCTGCCGAGCAGATTCTGCAAGCTATGGAGAATAAGGAAAATCAAACACGTGCCCGTGTCAATAAATCTAACAACGGACAGGAAGCTGTCGGTCGTGGAAAGAATACGAAGCGCTGGTAACATTTAAAATTATGACCCAATTTAGAAGATACATATTAAGCTTCCTCTTGCTTGCAGTCTTCTTGACTTCAAGTGCCGCTGGCAAGTTTCAACTCTCTGTTTCGACTCAGACCGGAGGCGACGACATTGAGGTAGGAGAGCAGTTCTATGTCTATATGAAGCTTGACAATTTAGAAGGCGAACCTTCCGCCCCTGATGTCCCTGGGGCTGTCGTGAAGTATTTCACTCTGAGTAGCCAGTCTTCTTCAATGTCAAGTATCAATGGAAAGGTGACCCGTTCGAGCTCTCGTACCTACGTGGCCACTTGCTCTGCAAATAAGGAAGGATCTTTTTCTATTGGTCCTATATCTGTTGATGGGGTTGCCAGCAACAAGGCTTCATATACCATCGTTAAGGCTGGTACAGGAAGTCTTACTAAGCTGAAGCAACGCCAACAGCAAAATCAGCCTCGTCAGCAATCTTCTAATCAGGGTGGATATTCTCAAGATCCTGATGATCAAAATCAAGGTCCTAAGTTTATTGGTAAGGGTAATGAGAAGTTGTTTCTTAAGGCGTCTGTTTCCAAGTCTAATGCATATGAGCAAGAGGCTCTTGTATATACTGTTAAGCTCTACTCTTCTTATGCCCCTATAAAGTTTATAGGAGCTACAGAGGCGCCGAAGTTTGATGGTTTTGTAGTTGAAGAATCTGATGAGACATCTAAGTCTCTTCACTATGAGACTTATAACGGACAAGAATATGCTACTGCAATCATTGCTCGTTATATCATATTTCCGCAGATGACCGGTAAACTAACCATCAAGGGTAATACATATACGGTGAGCACCGATGAGCAGGAATATTACGATGACCCTTATTTCCGTATGCTCACGGTCCGTCGTCCTATTCAACTTAATGTCACTCCAAATGACTTGGTCATTGATGTTAAGGCTCTTCCTACTCCGCAACCTGCAGATTTTTCTGGTGGTGTGGGTCAGTTCTCTATTTCTTCTTCTCTCCCCTCTGCTTCTTTGAAGACTAATCAGCCGGCTTCTATCGTTTATGAAGTCAAAGGAAGTGGTAATCTTAAATATGTTAAGCTCCCTGATCTTAACAATTTGTATCCTAAACAATTGGAAGTCTTTTCTCCTACGGCTGAGGTCAATGCAGCTGCTAAAGGAATGACAGTCTCTGGTAGTGTGAAGTTCGACTATTCATTTACCCCGCTCGAACTTGGACAATACCAGATTCCTGAGGTTTCTCTTGTTTATTTCGACCCATCTTCCGGTAAGTATGAAAAATCCGTTGCTAAAGGCTACCTTGTTGAGGTCGATAAAGGTGCTCTCTCTGAAAAATCCCAGACAAAAAACAGACTCAAATTTGATGAAAATCTGATGTCAGTAGGAGCTCTTTACAAGGATCGTGTATCATATGTATATACTTTTGGATATTGGCTCTGGTTCATAATCCCGGCTTTTGCACTCTTTGTAATAATCTATATCTATCGACGCCACTTGAAGAGTGCCGCTGATATTGTAGGAACTCGTATGCGTAAGGCAGGCAAAGTTGCTGCTAAGCGTCTTAAGAAAGCTGCAGCTTGCATGAAGAGTGGCGACAGAGAACATTTCTATGATGAGATGCTTATTGCTCTTTGGGGCTATGTAAGTGCCAAACTCAACATACCTACTTCAGAATTAAACCGTGAAAATGTTGCGCAACGTCTTTCAGAAGCTGGTGCTTCTGAGGATAGTATTGACAATTTGCTCGCTGTCCTTGACGATTGCGAATTTGCAAAGTATGCTCCCGGTTCAGGTGAAGACGAATTGAAGCATGTTTATGATCGTGGCACTGAATTAATCAATGCTCTCGAAGACTCTAAACTATCCATCAATAAATGACTATTCATTTGGCAAAAGCCACCCGTCTGATGCGTCTTTTTCAAAAAACACTCAAAGATCAACCCATGAAATCAGTAATGTCAATCATACTCTCCGTAATCCTCTCCTTGTCAGCCTTTGCTGCACCTTCCACCGACATCGCTACACAATTATATGAAAAAGGCGATTATAAGCAGGCTGCAGAAGCTTTCCTTTCCATCGCTAAGGTCGACGGAGACTCTCCCGAACTCCTTTTTAATTTGGCTAATTGCTATGCTCAGGCTGGCGACTATGGCAATGCAATATTATATTATTCGCGGGCTAATCGCCTTGACCCTTCCAACAAGGAAATCAAAAATAATCTGAACTACTTTGCCTCAAAGGTTGAAGATTCTAATCGTGCTGAGCTTCGCGGGAAGAAGATCAGTGTTGTCCCTGATCATGAGACTTTCTTCCAATCCGTCAATCGGAATATCTGTGCAGAGGTGGCCCCAAATGTTTGGGCAGTCTTGGCAGCTATTTTGTTTATTCTTGTCTTGGGGGCAGTGGCTGTCTATCTGTTTTGCAGCGACGTGAGGCTACGTAAAGCTGGATTTTTCGGAGGTATTCTAATGTTTTTTACATGTGTTGTTTTTGTGATCTTTGCATTTATGAGTGCCTCATATTATGACTCTCACGATAAGGCTGTCCTAATGGCATATAAGACAGTATTGCTTATTGAACCATCTTCCGATGCAAAGCCGGCAAGCAACCAGCTCTGTCAAGGCACATGCTTTGAAATAATAGCTGAAGAAACTGATGTCCAAGGGCAATCTACATGGTATAAAGTCCGGCTTAATTCCGATATAGAAGGGTGGCTTCGTGCCTCCGACCTCGCAATAATATGACCCCATTCTCTTTAATTAGGTCGTAGCGTTAAAGATCATAAGGAATATTTTTCATCCATTATAATCCTTTATCTGCTAATATCTTATTCCTGGATTTTTCTTTTTTATGTTATATAACACATTTTTTTGATTGCTAAAAATTATGTTTTTTCAAAAATAATGTGTAAATTTGAAACTCAAAAGGAATATAAACAAACCTCAAATACTAATAGTATGAGCAAAACCATCACATTCAACGAGCTTCGCAGA
>CAZGGB010000053.1:0-20805 GCA_964525115.1 uncultured Sangeribacter sp.
CAACTTATAGCTGCCTGTCTTTAACTGCACGTCACTTGCCGATGCAGAAGTGGGAAAATATAGAATTCAACAGGTCGGGGGTGGTGATGGCGCCGGTGAGGGAGGTGAGGGCGGAGGTGGCTTCGCGGATGTCCATGGCTATGAAGTCGGCAGAGGAGCCGGATTGCATCTGTTCGAGGGCGCGGCGGAGGGCTTGGCCGGCGTGGAGAAGGTCGGCGTAGTGGCGGGCGTTGGTCAATAGCAGTTCTTTTTCGGGGTCGTAGTCACCGGTGGATGCTTTCTTGAGGGCGTCGTTGAGGGCGCTGAGTCCGAGGTTTTCGGCTGCTGATATTTTGACGATGGGTTGGATGTCGATGGAGAGTCTTTCGGATGTGAAGACGGCTTCGAGATATTTCAGGATGCCTTCGATTGCGGTTTCTGACATTCCGGGGGCTGAGGTCTTGGTGATGACGGGAATTATCTTTTGTCCCGGTGTCAAGTCTTTGAGTGAGGCATTCATTTCGTTGATCTGGTCGCTAAGAGGGGAGAGCGGGTCTATTAGCCAGAGAACGATTGATGCCTGATGGAGACGTCGACGGGCGCGTTCAATGCCTATGTTTTCGATTTTATCATTGGATTCACGGAGTCCGGCTGTGTCGATGAAGCGGAAGAGGACACCGTCGATTTCACATGTGTCTTCGATGATGTCGCGGGTGGTGCCGGGGATGTCAGACACGATTGCTTTGTCATCCTGAAGTAGGGCATTGAGAAGGGTGGATTTGCCTACATTTGGCATTCCCGCTATGACTACGGGTACACCTTCTTTGATGGCACGGCCTGTGGCATATGAGTTGGTGAGACGGTCGATTTTCAGGAGAAGGAGAGTGGCGATTTCGATGAGGCGTGTGCGGTCGGCAAATTCAACGTCTTCTTCGGAGAAGTCGAGTTCGAGTTCGAGGAGGGATGCAAGTTCGATGAGTTTGTCGCGGAGTTCGTTGAATTCCTTTGAGAAGGCACCACGGGTCTGAAGCATGGCAAGCCGGTGGGCTGCTTTAGAGGATGATGCTATAAGGTCGGCTACGCCTTCGGCGGAGGCGAGGTCCATGCGTCCGTTGAGGTAGGCACGACGGGAGAATTCGCCTGGCTCGGCTGCGTGGGCTCCTTTGCGGAGGAGCAGGTTGGTGACTTCGCGGACGATCCAAGGGGAGCCGTGGAGTGTGAATTCAACTACGTCTTCTCCTGTGAAGGAGTTGGGACCCCGGAAGAGGGTGGCGACTGCTTGATCGAGGATGTTGTTGGATTCGTCTAAGATATAGCCGAGGTGGGCAGTGTGAGATTGGGCGTCTTTGAGAGAGGCACCTTTCCAGACGGAGTTGGAGATAGTGATGGCATCCGGGCCTGAGAGACGGATTATGGCGAGGGCACCTTTGCCGGATGGAGTGGCGGGGGCGACTATTGTTTTCGTCGTTGTCATCGTTTTCGTCGTTGTCATTGTCCTTGATTATGTGTGGCTAAAGCCACACCCAGTAAAAGAGATTAAGTTTGCTTGGGGATGAGGGAAATAGCCCTTTCTTCATTTATTCCAGTCTTTGAAGGGGACGATGGATTCGATGTCGGATTCAATGTCGTCGGGGAGGGCAGCAAAGAAATCGAAACCTGTCATTTTTTCTACATCATCTACGCTAACTGCATAGGAAGCCATGTTGCCATCGCAACGCATATTGGGATATACGAAACCTATTGCTCGCATAGGGGTGGCATAGGGCGCAAGTAGTACCTTGAAAAAAGCAGAGGGAACACGTACTTTACTTTTTCCTATGGTTTCTTTGTCGGAGGAATCATAGATAGGACCTGCGACGATTACAATGGCTGAGTCACGTTTTGCCCAAATGCGTTCCTTGTCTTCGAGGGTTTTCCATGCCCCAGTGTTGAGTTCGTGCTTCTGAGGACAGATATTTGCCATCACAAAACTATGATGCATGGCTTCATCGCTCCATTTTTGTTCGCCTGCCGGACACATATGGCCTCGGTCATAGCCTGAGCGGGAGTAGTCTCGCGTGTCGGGACATCCCTCAAGTTCTGAGTCGGTCCAGAATTTATTGCTTCTACCGATAGCACCTTCTGTCTCGTCGCCTTGAAGAGTCCAAGCAACATAGTTAGGGGTTTTATTTTTGGGGTTGAAGTCGACGGTGAAACCTTCGTATTCCTTGATGATTGAGGGGAGATCTTTCGCAGATTTAACTTTGTCAAGATCTTTCAGATTGATCTGAGATTCTTCCTCTTGAGGAGTGTCAAACTTGGGGTCGATAGCGCCAGGCGAGAGCTTATTCCAGAAATAGGCTATGCCTATTATGAGGAGGAATACGGCAGCGTATTTTAATATCTTGTTTTTATCCATGTGAGTTGTTTTTTGGCGTAGACGCGGGTGTTTTTTTGGATGCGGGCTACTGCGGTGTCGAAATCCATCAAGCCGTCGAAATAGGCGAACATCTCTTTTAGTCCGACTGTATTCAAGGAATTGAGATGGCGGAGGGGATACACCCTACGGGCTTCTTCTTCGAGACCTTGATTTACCATAGCGATAACCCGGCGATTGATACGGTCGAAGAGTTGATCTCTCGGCATATCGATTACGATCTTCTCAATCTCAAAGTCTCGAGTTTTTCTTTTGCCTGTGCGGAGAGAGGTGTAAGTAGTGCCGGAAGCAAGGCATATCTCAACTGCGTGAAAGACACGCTTCATATTGGCAAGGTCAACCTGCGAGTAATATTCAGGGTCGAGGCCCTTTAACCGGTCGCGCAGCCAGTCGTCTCCTTTTTCCTTCCATTCCTCCATCAATGGGAGGCGGATTGAGTCGGGAACGGTAGGAAGCAAGTCAATTCCATAAATCAGGGCATCAACATACATCATGGACCCTCCACAGACAATCGCAACATCTCTTTTCTTCCAGATTTCTTTTGCTATCTTAAGAGCATCTTCCTCAAACATTGCAGCCGAATAGTAGGCATCAAGAGGAAGGCATTCCATAAGATGATGAGTCACCCCCATTCTCTGACTTTCGTCAGGAACGGCGGTGACTACGGGAATACCTTTATAAATTTGTCTGGAATCTGCTGAAATGATTTCAGTGTCGTGTTCAAGAGCGAGCTTGACAGCGAGGTCAGTTTTGCCTGAAGCTGTAGGGCCAGTTACGACTATCAGTTTTTTCAAAGGTGTCAGGTGTCAGATGTCAAGGTGTCAAGCTGACAAATTGACAAGATGATTGAATTTTTATTCGGCTACAATTTTGGCGATGTTGAAGATGACATCGGTAGCTTTCTCCATAGATTGTATCGATACGAACTCGTAGCGTCCATGCATGTTTTCACCACCGGCAAAGATATTGGGGCATGGAAGGCCTTTAAAGGAAAGTTGAGCACCATCTGTGCCGCCACGGATAGGCTGCACTTTGGGAGTCACGCCTGCATCGCGCATAGCTTTCTCGGCAATTTCGATGATATGCATCACCGGTTCGATTTTCTCCCGCATGTTGTAGTATTGATCTTTGATCTCAACGGAGCAGCTTCCGGGATGCTCCATATTAGTCTTGCGACAGAGATGCTCGATCTCGCGCTTACGGCTTTCAAAGCGAGCTCGATCGTGATCGCGGATTATATAAGTCAGCACAGTTTCTTCTACGCTGCCTTCGATGCCGATGAGATGATAAAAACCCTCATAGCCTTCAGTATGCTCTGGAGTTTCCCAGCGGGGAAGCATCTGTATAAACTGATTGGCAACACGAATGGAGTTGACCATCTTATGCTTAGCTGTTCCGGGATGGACATTACGACCTTTGATAGTGACTTTGGCAGAGGCTGCGTTGAAGTTTTCATACTCAAGTTCGCCGACTGCTCCGCCGTCCATAGTATAGGCGAAGTCGCAACCGAACCGTTCTACATCGAACTTGTGTGCACCCTTACCAATTTCTTCGTCGGGATTGAAAGCAATCCTGATCTTGCCATGCTTAACATCTGGGTTAGCTTGCAGACGAGCTACAGCAGTAAGAATCTCGGCAATACCGGCTTTGTCGTCGGCTCCCAGGAGAGTAGTGCCATCGGTGACAATAAGATCTTGTCCGATATAGTTGAGCAATTCGGGGAACTCATCAGGACTCAGATATATGCGAAGCTTTTCGTTGAGCGTGATTGTAGTGCCGTCGTAGTTCTCAACAATTCTTGCATTTACGTGGCGTCCGCTCATGTCGGGAGCGGTGTCCATATGAGCGATGAAACCTATAGTGGGGATTTTGCGATCGGTATTGGCAGGAAGAGTTGCCATAAGGTAACCGTTGTCGTCAAGAGTGATGTCTTCAAGACCCATGCCTTCAACAACTGTCTTAAGATGTCGGGCAAACGTCATCTGTCCCGGAGTGGAAGGGGTGAGGTTGGTCTCTTCGTCGCTTTGAGTGTCGAATTTTATGAATTCTAAGAATCTGTCGGTTACTGTCATGGTGTTTTGATTAGTTAACGGTTCTATTTTTGCGCGCAAAGTTACAAAATTTATGTGAAATATGCAAATGTTTTTGTGGGGTAGGTTTCAGGTTTTAGTTTTTAGGTGTCAGGGGTCAGGTGTCGGGTTTCAGAATGCTCGAAAATGGAGGAAAATTAAATGTGAAAAATTTGGGAGATTAGGAATAATTTTCTAATTTTGTGCAAAAATTTGCAGATTATGAAATTTCATAAATCATTTGCTGCCGCTTTGATGGCTGTGTCGCTAACAACACTTGCAGCGACAGCAGACGATTCACAATATAGAACTGATGAAGATCATTTGATTTCTCTTGATCTTGAAGCCAGACTTGACTGGCAGCTTGTGGCACACAAAAGAAATCTTGATAGGTCGCAGACCGGTTTTATAGGAAAATATATTGCCTTAAAGGCTCATGGAGAGCTTACCGACGGGCTTACTTACACATGGCGACAGAGATTTTCCCGCACACCAAAAGATAACACATTTTGGGATCAGACTGATATACTTGATTTAAACTATAAGTATAATGGTTTTGATTTTGGAGCAGGCAAGCAAGTAGTATTGATTGGAGGATATGAATACGATCGCGCCCCGATCAATCTAATGTGTCCAAACCTGTTTGTCTCGAATGTAGCATGTTATCAGTTTGGAGTTTCAGCCGGTTATCAAATTACGTCAAACGATCATCTTGCATTTCAGGTATCGCAGAGCATATTTGCAACTCCTGCCGACAGAAATCTATATTCATATAATCTTATGTGGCGTGGCGGTCATGATTTGACCGACATGCTGCGCTTAGAGACAATCTGGTCGGTGAATGAAGTAGAATATTTGAAGGGCAAATATTGCAATTACGTGGCATTGGGCAATAAATTGATTGTAAATAATCAAGTTACCCTCCTGCTTGATCTGATGACACGAACTTATCCCCAAAACAGAATATTTAAGAATAATACCTTCATGGGGGAAATATCGTGGGATATAACTCCAAAATGGAAACTAACCGCGAAGGCCTCATATGACTGCAACCGGGGCATCAATACGACAGACAAAACTGAAGTGGCAAGAGGTTCACAGCTCGCAATAGGGGGAATCGTGGGGGAATGGTACCCACTCCGCAATGCCAAGCATCTTCTCAAGGTGCATGCGGCACTCTTTGCGTCGCATGGCACTAATTATAATCCTTCAGATCTTATGCAGAGAGACACCATGTATGGAAGTGTCGGACTGACTTGGCATATGAATCTATTTAATTTCAAATGATGGGATGCTTCTAAAATATGAAGTATCGAAGGATTGGACAAAAAGACAAATTGACTAAATGATAAAGTGAGGTGGATCCGGACGAAAGTGTGGATTGACAATTTGATTGGGGGATAGGTTGATTTTGGAAAAGATGACGAAAACTAAACTATATACATCATGGAATCTACTAACGTGACCACAGAGTCAGTGGCCGATAAGGATACAAAGACAAAGTCTGGGAAAAATACATATCTGACAGGAATTGTCTGTCTGATGTGGATCTTTGTGATATTTGGTGCTATTGCATATAAAATGGGGTTAGCTCCTATGATGAAGACCATGATGGCCACCGCCCACGATCTTCTTTTGAATACATGTTTTTTTCTGATGGCTGTATGTGTGCTTACCGGAGCTCTGGGAAGAATACTTGTAGAGTTTGGTGTAGTAGGAATGCTCCAAAAAATACTTCAACCCATAATGAAGCCAATATTTAATCTCCCCGGCGTAGCCTCGCTGGGAGGAGTGATGACATTCCTTTCGGATAATCCAGCCATTATTACCCTTTCAAAAGATAAGGAGTTTGCAAGATACTTCAAGAGGTATCAGTTCATTTCATTGACCAACTTTGGAACGGCATTTGGAATGGGACTGCTGGTGATCATATATATGGTCAGTCTCGGCTATACGGTTGAGCCACTTATCGGATTTTTTGGAGCAATCGTAGGTTGTGTGGTATCGACGCGATGTATGCAACATTTTATACTTCGATCGCATCCTGATTATAGGGATATGGCTGCAATAGATGAAGTGTATGAAGAAATAAAAAAGACAGAGGAGGAAGGAAAGAATAAAGAGGAATCGCTTTTTACCAGGATATTAAATGCAGTTCTTGATGGCGGTAAAGGTGGCGTGGAAGTAGGACTTGCCATAATTCCGGGTGTGCTTGTGATTTCAACACTCGTCATGATGCTTACTTTCGGTGCCGGAGCCAACGGCTATGATGGGAGTGCATATCAAGGAGTAGAACTTCTTCCAAAACTTGTAGGCAAAATAAATGTGGTATTTGAATGGCTTTTTGGTTTTCATGATCCTCATCTGATAGGCTTTCCTATTACAGCACTTGGGGCAGTAGGAGCAGCCCTCGGATTGCTTCCTAAGTTTATGGCAGAAGGATGGGTAGATTCGAATGCTATTTGTGTGTTTACTGCAATAGGCATGTGTTGGAGTGGGTATTTAAGCACACATACAGCTATGCTTGACTCTCTTGGATATCGCAATCTTACATCAAAGGCTATATTGGCGCATACTATTGGTGGACTTGTGGCTGCTGTGGTGGCACATTTGATAGCAATGGCTGTGCTTTGAGTCTTGAGTCTTGAGTTGCTACTTTTTAAGTAATCTTCAAAAAAGAACTTGGTAAATCTTGCTTGATCTTTTCGGCATCTTTGCCATCTCCGAACAGTCATTTAGCTCGCTAAACTCCTTTATCGTAGCTGTCAAATCTGCTCGAAAATCTCGGCGCAATCTTTACCAATTTATTTTTTTACGATTACTGACTGCTATTGTGAGATAGCAGTTTTTTTTGTAATTTTGTGTCGGCGTTGAACTGTCTATTCAACTGCTCCGGAGAATACCGGTTTTTTTGAATCACCTTTGATGATCAGATTATGAGAACAGAAGAAGAACTCGAAGGAGTTACCCTCCTTGGAAATCAGGGGACAAAATATCCCACTGACTATGCTCCACAATTGCTGGAGACATTTGAGAACAAGCACCCGGAAAATGAATATGTGGTGCGTCTTGACTGTCCGGAATTCACTACACTTTGTCCTAAGACCGGACAACCGGATTTCGGTCACATAAAAATTTCATATATCCCAAGGACCCGAATGGTAGAGAGTAAAAGTCTTAAACTCTATCTTTTTTCATTTAGGAATCATGGAGATTTTCATGAAGATTGTGTCAATATCATCATGAAAGACCTTCGCGACCTTATGGATCCTCGCTATATTGAAGTGAAGGGTCTTTTCATGCCAAGAGGCGGAATATCCATACATCCCTTTGCCAATTGGGGGGATCCTGAGCACGAGGATATGGCAAAACAGAGAAGAATATCACAACTTGAGTTTTGATTTGATATGAAAGATTCGATTATAGTACTTAGTGGCGGAATGGATTCTACCACTCTTTTGCACGAAAGAAAGAATCAGATTGCTCTTGCTGTGACATTCGACTATGGCTCCAAGCATAATGCAAGGGAGATAGAATGTGCAAGGAAAAACTGCGAGATGCTTGGAATAGAACATCTTGTGATTCCTTTGGAATTTATGGGGAAATATTTTAAATCGTCTCTTCTAATTGGAGGAGAAGAAATTCCAGAGGGACATTATGCCGATGAAAATATGAAGTCGACTGTGGTGCCATTCCGCAACGGCATTATGCTTTCAATAGCAGCCGGTTTGGCTGAGAGCAGAGGATTAAAGAAGGTGATGCTTGCCAATCATGGTGGAGATCATGCTATCTATCCTGACTGTCGTCCCGGTTTTGTTGCTGCTATGAGTGAGGCGATAAAGGAGGGAACATATGACGGAATTGTCATAGATGCCCCTTATACAAACATCACGAAGAGCGATATTGCTCGCATTGGCAAGAGTATAGGCGTTGACTATAATCTTACATATTCCTGCTACAAAGGTGGGGAGAAGCATTGTGGCAAATGCGGGACGTGTGTGGAACGGATGGAGGCTTTACGCGAAGCGGGAATTGAGGTTAGCGATTGACGATTAACGATCAACGATTAAGATATGTATTACGTTAAGAAGAGACTTGAGATATCAGCTGCTCATAGGCTAACGTTGCCTTATGAGAGCAAGTGTACGAACATACATGGGCATAATTGGGTGATTACAGTAGAGTGTAGAGCCAAGGAACTCAATGAGTCGGGAATGGTGGTAGACTTTTCTAAAATAAAAGAATTGGTAGCCGGGAGACTTGACCATGCAATTCTCAATGAAGTGTTGCCATTCAATCCTACCGCTGAAAATATAGCCCGTTGGATTGTGGACTCAATTCCTGAATGCTATAGATGTGAAGTGCAGGAATCAGAAGGAAACATTGCTGCCTACGAGGAAGATTGAAATGAAAAGGATCAACGAGATATTTTATTCTCTTCAGGGAGAAGGACACCATTCAGGCTATCCAAGTGTTTTTATACGATTTTCCGGTTGCAATTTGCAGTGCCCTTTTTGTGACACCCGTCACAACGAGGGAGTCGCAATGACAGATACAGACATAGTGCATGCCGTGAATTTATACAAAGCAGACTGGGTAGTGCTGACAGGAGGAGAGCCATCATTATGGATAGATTCTGACTTCATTCGTCTTCTACATCAGGCTACCGGGAAGAAAATTGCTATAGAGACCAATGGAACCAATATTCTTCCTGAAGGTATTGACTGGGTGACAGTATCTCCTAAGATTGGAATAAAAGATATGATAGGAGAGCCTGAAATTAAAGTGAAAAGGGCAGATGAAATAAAAGTAGTAGATGTAGGTCAGGAATTGGACGGATATTTTGACCTTCCATGTAAGGGAGAAAATACATTGATGTATCTTCAGCCGTGCTATGTAGCTGACAGGAAGATCAGGGAATCGAATACGATGCGTACAGTAAGAAGGGTTCTTCAAGATCCACGTTGGACTCTGAGTCTTCAGATACATCGCTATCTCGGTATTCCATGAAAATATCCACATCTAATGTATCTGTGCACATTTCATGGCAATCCTTGATGCACTGCAAGGGGAAATGGATGAGCAAGGTGAGTATGCCATCCTAATCTTGAAGGATGCAGGAAATCCTTCTTAGGATTGTCGGCTACATAATGAAATTCCTCAGCCCCTTCAAATTTTTTCATTATATAAAAGAAATTGTCGGGATCATATTTATCATGTCCGGTCTCTTCAGAAATCAAAATGTCGGAATCTTCAAAATAAGAATATAGTCCTGCTGCTTTTATCTTGTTGCGTTGGGTGAAACTTCTTCCATCAGTTACCAACGCGAGCTTTATATTCATTTGAAGGAGAATAGAAAGAGCTTCTTCCCGTGAAGGAGAAAGATGATAGATGGAATGATCCGGAGTATGATTCCTGAACTCCGACACAATATCTTTCATATTTATGGATTCTCTCATTCCAAATTCTTCGAATAAGGACTCGAGGGCTGAATAATGATTCCTTCTCGTCATTAAAGCAGCATCCATAGAGTCAATAATGCGCATATAAGGAAGCTTGGGAAACGAATTATTCAGCATACGGGCAATATGCCTGATTCCACTTTTGATAAAAAGCGCTTCCGGTATCAGGGTGTCATCCAGGTCAAAAGCAACGACAATCATTGTGCAAGTCGGATAATTCTGGCTCCTTGAATGCGCTTTACATTTCTCTTCACATAGTTTTCAAAGGGAAGTTCTTCAATAGTTACCTTTTCGCCGGATGGCGAAATATGAATAATAAGCAGCTTATTGCCCTCACGAGCCAAGATACCCATATCTCGACTGTCGAGATTAAAATCAGGAGTCAAAAGAAAGAAAATATCTCCATCTTTTGCTTGGGGATTAAAACGCTTGGGATTCATTAAATCTCCGTTGGAGATATATGGAATCTGATGGTTTCTGAATCCCATCTCAAGCATCTTTAGCCGATCATAGTTGGTAGAATCTGCAAAAGCTTTAAATGAATCCTTATGGTGTGAAATGTAATCGAGAGATTTCTCCTTTTTCCTGGCTGCGATACCATCGAGATTGAAAGTCACATCTGTCACATTGCCTCGGAAAATATTGTCGGATATCCAATCGGATGGATAAAGAAACTTAGAAACGAAGTCAGTAGCCTCACCACGTTTAAACATAATATTTTCGTATTTTGCAGCGAAGTCGCGCCAGTTGGGAGCCGAAGAAGTCTCATAAGCATAAGCGAGAGCCAAACAAGAGGATATGAAGCTGAGTGGCGTGAATGTATGGATGTCGACTGTAAAAATCATCGAGTCAGCATCAAGAATTTGAGATTTCATTCCGGAATCAGATCCAACAAGACTTTTGGCAAAGAATGCTACTCTGTTTTCGGGGCGCATATCCTTGAGATCTGGATTCGCAAGCAAAGAGTTGATAATGGCAGTATCATTATCGCAGTGAAAAGCAACTTGGTCGTATGCCTTAGAACTGATCGGGATAATGGAAATAAAAAATATAAAAAGTATTAACCTATAAAGTTTCATGTCAGTCAAATTATTTTCATTGCAAAATTAGGAAAAAAAGTTGAAATAGACAAATAAGAAAAGTCGGAAGCTACATGGAGCCTCCGACTAATTAAAATTTTGCCTCTACAAGGCAATGTGATTTATTTTGGTAGATTGAATACTGTAGATATTTCAGTCATCTGAGCGTCAGACATTCCTTCCGGTTGGAATCCCATATTGCAGGCACACATAAAGATATTTGCGCTCTTATTGAGCACATCAATCTGATCAAATGCCGACATAATGTCGGTATCCACGGCAAATACACCATGTTTTTCCCACATCACTACATCATAGTCGTCATCGATAGCCTTAATTGTAGCTTCAGCGAGAGCGTTGGATGAAGGAAGCATATATGGCACGATGCCAAGACCGCGCGGAGCGAAAGCTTTTGTCTCAGGAATCATAGACCAAAGAATCTTTGTGAGCACATCCTTCTTCAAGTATTCAGGATTGTGAGTCATCGCAACAAGTTCGATGGGATGAGTGTGAAGACTTGCCTTATAATTTGATCCTTTACCAATGAGATAGTTGTGGACAGCAAGGTGAGATGGGAGTTCTGAAGTAGGCTTAACAGGGTGATCTGCCACGATCTCATAGCTTGAACAATCATCGCAGATGCGAATGATTGAACCATTGTCCATAGGCCAACGAGCGAGGTCGCGCATACGCATTTGAGTGCCTTTGCAATAGAACCAACATCCTTTAAGATTTGGAAGAGTGAAACCAATAGGGAATGGCCCAGCTATGGCAGGCATAGCTTTGATTTGATCGGTAATATGTTCGGTGACATTGACAGTTATATTACCACCGTTACGTTCAGCCCATCCTTTTTGCCAAAGATATCCAGCAGCTTCAGCGACTTGCTCCACTTGTTTGGCAAGTCCGGGATTATTATCTAATACAGATGACATTATTTTTGTGTTTTGAGTTAAAAATGAGAGTCGAGGGGTGAGAGTCGGGAGACGTGATCACTGAAGCCGAGTGGCTGGAGTCAGTGATTACACGGGTTTTTCCCTTATCTTAGATGATCTGAGGGAGGAAGCAAGAAATAATGAGCACCACGATACCTACAATCAGCACAGCAATTGTACGAGGCGGACAACCTTGCCATTCCTTGAGGATTATGCCCCAGACATTGGAGAAAATAACGTTGAGTGCCATCAAGATACAGAACGAAAGAGTCATTAGTGTCGGAGAATCAGCAAGATATCCCTTACCAATTGAGAGACCGAAGAACTGGCTATACCATAGGGCACCTGCGAGAATGCAGAGAAGGAAATTATTGAGAAATACTTTCCCATTGCTATAATCGCTCCAAGTATGATTTTTTGAATTTTGATAGAAGCAGTATGTAGCATTGGTGACGAATCCTCCTAATGTCACAAGGAATGTAGCAGGAAGAGTCTTGTATGCATCAGGGGTAAGCGCTCCAAAATTGATGTCAGCTCCGAATGCAAGTCCGATGTTGAAGCATCCGCTCATGAATCCACAAAGGATGGCAATCAAAATTCCTTTTGGAAAGTTGAAGTCTTTCACAGAAGATTTCTTTTCGTCTTCACTCAGTGCATTCGCTTTCATGGCACCAGCAATACCAATGATATTGATGCCTGCGAGAGTGACAATTACACCTATGATAACGGAGAAAGTCAGCTGAGAAAGAGGATCATTTTCAGGGAAGAAAATCTGGAGCATGACGGGACCTAATATTGTTCCCAGACCAGCACATGTGCCAAGTGCAATTGATTGACCAAGAGCGACACCAAGATAACGCATGGAGAGACCGAAAGTCAGACCTCCGACACCCCAAAGCATGCCAAACAGAATTGTCATCCAAATGTTGAAAGGAGGGGCAGTCTCAAAAAGCTCAGACATGCTGTGGTTTTCCGGGATAGCAAGTAGCATTCCGAGGAAAGGAAGAATAAGAAAAGCAAAAATAGCCTGAACAAACCAATAACTTTCCCAGCTCCATTCTTTTATTTTATTGATTGGCACATAACAACTTGACTGAAAGAAAGAGCCAATTGCTATGATGAGTAATCCTAAAAAAATCATTACGTGAATCTTTAAGGTATTAATACTTTCATAAGGCACAGGAGGTTTGTTTCCCATGCCTTATGATATGGAATAAATTGAATTAGTTATCGCTTAGAAGTGACGTCAGCTTCGTATTTTTCGATTTCTTTTATGTAAGATTCACCAACAGGAACATTGTTCTTTAGGCAGAACATGTCGTAGACAGCATTCCATGGAAGATTCTTGCACTCCTCAAGAAGGGCAAGACGCTGGAAGTATTTCCCTTCGAGTTCATAGTTGCGAAGAGTGGTGACTGGCTCGAGAAGAGCGCGAAGCATACACTTTTGAGCAGCACGGCTACCGATCACATAAGCACCGATTCTGTTGAGAGTGGCATCGAAATAGTCAAGGCCGTAATGAACGCGGTTTAGACCACCGGCACGAACGATTTCGCTGAATAGATCCATTGTCGGATCGTCCATGATAGTCACATGGTCGGAGTCCCAGCGGATCGGGCGAGAAACGTGGAGCATCAATTCAGGAACAAATAGAAGCATTGCGCTAACCTTGTCTGCCACACTCTCAGTCGGGTGGAAGTGTCCTGTGTCGAGAGTGATCATCATATTGCGCTGAGCAGCATAAGCAGTGTAGAAGTCGTTGCTTCCGACAGTATAGCTTTCAAGACCGATACCGAACACCTTAGATTCCACACAGTCTTTCATCATATCATAGCGATGTTCGAAGATCTGATCAAGAGAATCTTTGAGGAGTTCACGATAGAGTGAGCGGTTGAGGGTAATATCCTTGCTTCCGTCGTGAACCCAAGTGTTCATAATACAAGGATCGTTCTGAGCTTCACCGATGGCTTGAGAGATAGCGCGGCAACGCTTTGAATGCTCAATCCAGAAGTCGCGTATGCTCTTGTCAGGGTTGGAGAGTGATAAGTCGCCACTTTTAGAGTGGGAGAAAGAAGTAGAGTTGAAGTCGAGCTTAATATCGTGATCTTTTGCCCAATCAATCCAGCTCTGGAAATATTCAGGAGTCACTTGATCGCGATCTACATATTTACCTTTGAAATCTCCATAGATCTCATGAAGGTTGAGACGATGCTTTCCCGGGATAAGGCTCATAGCGTAGAGAACGTCGTCGCGGAGTTCTTCGATATTGCGAGCACGACCAGGATAGTTGCCGTTGACCTGGATGCCACCGGTGAGTCCACCTTCGCGTGGTTCAAATCCTGTCACGTCGTCAGCTTGCCAGCAGTGCATGCTGAGATGGAAATCTTGCATTTGTTGGAGCACTTTGTCAGTGTCGACACCTATAGCGGCATATCTTTCCTTAGCTACTTCGTAAGCCTTCTGGATAAGTTCTTCTTTCATAATGGGGTTAATTTATTTTTAGTTATTAGAGTTTTTAAAGTTATCAGAGATATCTGACTTGTCTGACGAGTCTGATATGTTAGTCTTGGGGAGTGTAGGTGATGGTTTCGGTGGAATTTATGGCAATATCGCGCATTTCTTTGAGAGAAGACAGCGACTTGCAGGCGCGTAGTTGCATCAGCACGTTGCCGAGAGCCGTACATTCAGCCGGACCAGCCACAACCGGGATGCCAAGGCTATCTGCAGCCATTTGCATCAGATGTTTGTTGCGAGATCCGCCGCCGATGACGTGTAGACGTTTGATTTCTACCGGAGACAGTTCACGAAGCCATTCAGTGATTTCGCCATATCTATGTGCAAGACTTCTATAGACAACTTTGATGTAGTCTGCAGGAGTCTGCGGTTTTGGTTGTCCGGTTTTTTCGCAATACTCATCGATTGCTTTAGTCATACTGACGGGATTAGCAAACGACGGATCGTCAGGATTTACTATGCTCGGACAGTCACTTTCGAGATAGAGAGCCGCAAGTTCGGATATATCAGACGGTGCATCCTTGAATTCTTCACGGCAGCGCTCGAATAGCCATAACCCGGTTATGTTTTTAAGAACGCGAATTGTTCCGTCGACTCCACCTTCATTTGTGAAGTTGTATTCAAGACTTTTCTCAGTAATGATAGGCCCTTCATTTTCGATGCCGAGAAGCGACCATGTGCCACAACTGAGGTAAGCATAGTCTTTGTCTGGAGTTGGAACAGCAGCTACGGCGGATGCAGTGTCATGCCCGGCAACCGCTACGACGGGAACTTCACCAAGTCCTGTCAGATCAGCAAGTCGGGGAATGAGAGTGCCGATTTCCTCTCCGGGTTCGATCATTGGTCCGAACTTGTCGCGTGAAAGACCAACCTTGGCAAGCAGAACATCATCGAGTTCACCGGTATTCGGATTGAGAATTTGAGATGTAGATGCCACTGTGCGTTCAGTGACAGCCTTACCCGTCAGCATATAAGATAGAGCATCAGGGATGAAGAGAATCTTATCAGCATTGTCAAGAACTTCAGGATTGTTTCGGCGGATAGTGTCAAGTTGGAAGAGGGTATTGAAGTCCATAAACTGTATGCCCGTTCTGGCATAAACATCTTCTTTCGGCATTTCTTTGCAGAAACGATGTACAGCCCCTACAGTGTGGGTGTCGCGGTAGCAATAAGGAAGGCTTGCAATGCTGCCATCTTTTAGGAAATAAGCCACGTCGCACCCCCAAGTGTCGATGCCAATGCTTTTAAGAGTCGGCTTTTCCGGCATTTCAGATAGGATACCGGCACATTTCTTCATCGATTCGATGATGTGCTGATATATGAGAGGAAGATTCCAATATTGGTGATTGCCAATAGGGAGCATAGGATAATGATAGCGGGCTATTTCCTGCATATCGACTTTTTCGCCGTCGAAAGATGCGAGTATAGTACGTCCGGAAGTGGCTCCCAGGTCAACCGCAAGGTGATAGGTCTTATTCATTTTTCGAAATCAATCAAGATGGAACACTTCTTTAATAGGAACAGTGACGGGAGAATTGTCAGGGTTTACCTCCATGATGTCTGCCATAAAGTCCCACCATTTGCGTGTGATTTCATCAGCAGCTTCAGCATCCTGGGAGTTAGAATCTCCGATCACTTCCTGATAACCGAAAAGAATGTTGGTGTCTTTATCCCAATAAATAGAATAGTTGCGCACACCGGAGTCGGCAATCTGTTTTTTGAGTTCCGGCCAAAGCTGAGCGTGGCGTTTTTCATACTCGGCCTCAAAGCCGGGCTTAAGAAACATTTTAAATGCAAATCTTTTCATGGTGTTTCTGATGAGTTTTCGTTAGTCGTATAGGTTAAATTATTAAGAGAAGTGGGAAGAACTATTTGCATCTTCAGCCACTTCTCTTGCAAAGTTAATAAAATTTATTGAGAATATTCAATAAAAGTGAAATTTTTTAAGAAAATGGCTTTACAAGACTATATTTTGAGCTTTATTGGCAGATAAATTGAGGGGTATTTGATTGCCGTTGATGTTTATCGTGATGCAAGAGTCTGTAATCGGAAGAATTGTGGCAGAAGTCACTTTTCCATCTTTCCATTCAAAGTCAACAGTGGCACCCGTACGAGTGCGAAGTCCCGATACGGAGCCATCTTTCCATTGTGATGGGAGAGCTGGAAGAAGGGTGATGGCATCAGGAGTGGATTGTAGCAGCATTTCAGCTACACCGGCGGTCCCTCCGAAGTTGCCGTCAATTTGAAATGGAGCGTGAGCATCAAGGAGATTAGGATAAGTACCGCCTCCCCTACGCTTATCAGGACCTTCGTATTTGTCAGGACTTACATATTTGAGTAGTCGTCGATACATGGAGTATGCTTTGTCGGACTCTTGGAGCCGGGCAAGCAGGTTAACACGCCAACCAGTGCTCCAACCGGTAGTATTGTCACCTTTTATTTCGAGAGTTTTTGCTGCCGCTTTTGCAAGCTCAGGAGTTTCTGCAACTGATATGTGATGTCCGGGATATACACCGTAGAGATGAGACTGATGACGGTGTTGCGGATCTTGCTCCTTGAAATCTTGAGCCCATTCTTGGAGCTGACCTGCTTTGCCAATGCGATAGGGTGCTATTTTGGCGAGAGCAGCGTCAATTTCTGTGACAAGATCAGGATCAGTGTTTAGAGTCATTGCCGCGTCGCGGGTGTCGGCAAGACATTGGCGAATCATAGCGAGATCGGCGAAGGCTCCAGCAGAGGTGGCTGCAGGTTTGCCATCGGGAGCAATAAAATTATTTTCAGGGGAAGTAGAGGGGGAGGTAATGAGGTTTCCATCTTTGTCCTCAATCATCCAGTCGAGACAGAACTCTGCAGCCCCTTTGAGTGTGGGATAATATTCTGCGAGGAAATCCTTATCGCGGGTGAAGAGATAGTGTTCCCAAATGTGAGAAGCAATCCAAGCGCCACCCATGTTCCAGTTTGCCCATTGCGGGTCGCCGGAGTTAAGCCCGACAGGATTGGTAATAGCCCAAATATCGGAATTATGACCGAGACACCAGCCGCGGTCAACACCATAATATTCGCGTGCGGTATCCTTACCGGTCACCGGTAGTTGCTTGATGAAAGAAAGTAGAGGCATATGAAGTTCGCTCAGGTTGGTCACTTCAGCAGGCCAGTAGTTTTCTTCCACATTAATATTAGTAGTGTAGTTAGAGCTCCATGGCGGAAGAAGATATTCGTTCCATAGACCTTGAAGGTTAGCGGGTACGCGAGGAGTCCGAGAACAGCTGATAAGTAGATAGCGCCCATAGTTGAAGTATAATTCTTCAAGATCAGGATCATAGGCAGAATTATCAGAATAGTTTTTTAGTCGGATGTCGGTTGGCATATCATTAAGAGCTTCATCTGAGATGCCAAGGTCTAAATTTACGCGAGAGAAAAGGCTTGAATAGTCAGAAATATGTCGATTCAAAAGCGCATTGAAAGATTTTTTTTCAGCTCTGTCTGCTTTTCGGGAAGCAATTGATCTGAAATCAGTGCCGTGAGTGGCAGGGTTCCTGTCAGATCCATTGAAATTAGTAGCTATTGCCACTAAAATTATGCTTTCTTCAGCGTGTTTTACAGTTATAGAGCCATCATTCCCATCAGAGATTACTGAATTGGGAGCAATAACACGAATATCTGTGCGAAAGCGAATTCCTCGGTTGTCGTCGTATAGGAATTTTTCGTCAGCCGGCATATCAACATAGCTTGGGAGGGAGGAATAAGAAGCGCTTCCTTCTGCAATGATTCTATTATTTGAGGCGCTTACCTTATAGTTTTTTATAGGAGAATCAAAATAAAGTGTGAAATCAATGGGCTTCTCTGCAGAAATTCTGATTGCAATAATACTGTCGGGTGCAGATGCGATGTATTCTGTTGTAATCTCATTTTCTCCTTTTGAGAAAGAGACTTTAGCAGTAGCATCAGCTAAATTAAGCTTTCGGGTATAGTTGTATGCCTCAGATTTGTCTGCAAAGTCGATAAAGAGATTACCAATTGGCTGATAGTTGTTTGTGTAGTGTCCTTGAACTTTCTTTTGTAGCTTTTGTGCGAGCTGATAGTCGCCGGCATCAAGAGCTGCTCGAATTTCAGGAATTGCTTTGTATGCTCCGGGGGTGTAGACTGTAGAATCCGGCTCTCCAGACCAGAATGTAATGTCGTTGAGAGAGATTCTTTCCTTGTAGGGGTTGCCATAGATGATTCCTCCTTGTGTACCGTTGCCGATAACAAATGTTTCTTCAAAGAAATCGGCGGGTCGGTCGAAATATATGATTGGAGTTGCAGCAGAGGCTTGAAGAGCTATCAATGCAAAGGCGGCTGAGGCAATTTTTTTAAATAAATTCATGATTTGGGTTATATATGGAAGGTGTTTAAACAACTTCATTATTCAGATTACAAAGTTAATAAAATAAATGCATACTTCATAATGCGTGGTGCAAAAAATATTTCAGAACGTGGATACTCAATTTATAGTTGTGTGATTAAGAATTTATGCTTATATTTGCGTTTCGAATGATTAAATCTGATAGATATGAGATATTATGAGATGGAATCTAAGTTTTCAAGCTCAAGCCATCTCACACAAAGAGGGTATAACAACTTAAATCAAAATACTTAAATCAAAATACTATATGAAAAGATTAGCAATTTCATTATTATCATTTGGTTGCATCTTTGGAGTGATGGCTCAGGATGCGGAAAAATCATGGACCGGCACTTGGGCTACTGCCGTAGAATTTACGGGACCTGGGGATATGCCTAAGTCGAGTCTTTCGGGGCGTTCGCTTCGGGAGATTGTGCAGGTTTCAATACCGGGCGATGTCATGCGGATGCAACTTAGCAATATTCATAGCAAGGAGCCTGTTGAGATCAAGTCAGTGTTTATTGCCAATGCTTTGGATTCTTGTGATATAGATGTGAAGTCGGCTAAATATCTAACTTTCAATGGTAAGAAGTCAGTTACAATTCCAGCCGGGGAGGCAGTTTATTGCGACGAAATTAAATATGACCTACAGCCGTTGCAGCAATTGGCGATAACTGTGAATTATGGAGAAAATACTCCTGTGAATGCATCGTCGCACAGGGGTTCTCGCACGACTTCCTATATTATAAATGGAGAGGCTAAGCCAAAAACTAAGTTTGTGGATGCTGAGAAATTAGACCATTGGTATAATATTTCATGCATTGATGTGCAGACCGATAAACCGACCGAATGTATTGCTATCATAGGCAATTCGATTACTGATGGACGTGGAAGCACCACCAATCTACAGAATCGTTGGCCGGATTTTCTTGCGAAGGCTCTTGATGGCAAGGTCGGTGTTCTCAATCTTGGAATCGGAGGAAATGCAGTAGTGAATGGTGGTCTTAGTGAACCGGCAGTAGTGCGTTTTGATAGGGATGTACTGGGTCAGACCGGAGTCACTTCAGTTGTGATATTTGAAGGAGTAAATGATATAGGAGGACAGCGTCCTAATCATCAGGAGATCGTCAACAATATTATTGAAGCCTATAAAAGTTTTATAAAGAAGAGTAAGGATGCCGGAAAGAAGGTGTATCTTGCCACAATCACTCCCTATAAAAACAGTTTTTATGAAAATCACTTCAGTGAAGCAGCTCGTCTGACGCTTAATGACTGGATAAGGGCTAACAAGGATGTAGATGGAGTGATTGATTTCGATGCTGCAGTCAGGGATCCTCAGAATCCATCACAGTTGCAAGAGAAGTATTCGGATGATTGGCTTCATTTGAATCCGGCCGGGTATGAGGTGATGGGCAAGTTTGCTGCAGAAACTCTTAAGTAACGATCAACGATTAACGATCAACGATCAGTGATTAACGATCAACGAGGATATTGGCGAATGAATAAAGATAATAGTAAGGAAATATTCCCGGTGGTGGATGAAGCCGGGAATGTCATTGGAAAAGCTACAAGAGGAGAGTGCCACGGGGGAAGCAAGTTGCTTCACCCCGTGGTGCATCTTCATGTGTTTGATAAAGAGGGAAGACTATTTTTGCAACATCGTCCTAAATGGAAAGATATTCAGCCGGATAAATGGGATACGGCTGTCGGGGGACATGTGGATTTTGGAGAGTGTGTTGGGGATGCTCTTAGACGGGAAGCTCTGGAAGAATTAGGTTTGATAGATTTTGTTCCTGAGTTTGTGAAGGGATATGTGTTTGAATCGGATAGGGAGAAGGAGCTTGTAAATAGTTTTAAGACTGTTGTGGATCCAGCCGATGTGCATCCCAGTGATGAGCTTGATGGGGGGAGATGGTGGACTATGGAAGAGCTGAAATCCAATACTTCGGAATTGACGCCTAATCTTC
>CAZGGB010000054.1:0-20684 GCA_964525115.1 uncultured Sangeribacter sp.
CTCGAAGCCACTTTATTTGCGCCACTGTGTCTTGGCGAATAGCATCAGGATATATATCAGGCTGAGTTACTGCTCGGCGAAGGAAGGGAGTAGTGTCGAGGAAAATCACCTTTACAGAGGTGTCTCCCCTTTTGAATGTCTTCGAATAGTAATGCGACGGCATATTCCAACGCCTACTTCTTTCAGTATAGTCGATCAAAGCCTGAGTGTTGCCTTGATAATCATGATTACCAAGCACACAATACCAAAGATTATGAAGAGAAGGCGACGAATAAATGGATTCAAAATTAGAAATCCACCCATAATCCTCTACACTCTGCACTCCCCAATAATGAAATGTGTCTCCAAGATTTAATATGGCTGTCGGCGACCATCGCGTAGCAAAATCGCCCAGCGTCTCAGCTACCAATCGCTGATCGCCCCCTCCATAATTACCCAAATCACTGACAACAAGGAAATTCAGACTACCACGCGTTTGTGCAGGAAGGTTCTGAAAACAAATCCATAGGGTTAAAATAGTTATTAATATCCTTCGAATCATATCGCTTTTATGAAATCAACTGCAAAATTATAAAAACTTATCCAAATAATTGTTAATTTTTTGATTATTTTTATTGCGAACAATGAGATTATATCATCTTAAAACAATGCATTTCCTTTCTTTTTGCAAGCAATGCCCAACAATCAATATGTAGGGCACGACAATTTGTCAGTTATTCCATTATTTTTTATCCCATTGTTTAATGTTTTTTAAATATTTTTTTTGTAAATTTGCACCATGAAAACTTTATTAGGATTCAGCATTTCGCGTAAAAGTCTGGTATTTGACTATATTATGATTATCTTAGGCATATTCATGTATGCCTTTGGATTCTGCGCTTTTATTCTCCCACATAAGATTGTGATGGGAGGATTGTCTGGTGTCGGTACACTTGTATATTTTGGCACAGATGGCAAAATACCGGTAGCAGTGACTCAATATGTATTAAATCTTGTCCTATTAGCGTTTGCCTTTAGAGTTGTAGGCAAGACCTTTGTCATCCGTACTATCTTTGGGGCCACCATGATATCTCTCGCCATTGGAGTTGGAGAGTCTTTTTTCATGCATCTTAGCCATCCTATACTCGAAGACATGTCGCTAAGTGCGATACTCGGAGCCATAATTTGTGGACTTGGAGTCGGAACTGTATTAATTCATAATGGCTCTACCGGAGGAACTGACATCGTAGCTTCTATGGTCAACAAACTAAGCAACGTCAGCATAGGCAGAGCAATGGTAATAACCGATATGATTATTGTCTCGAGCAGTATTTTCCTTCCTTTCGATGGAACTTTAGGAGAACGCTTGGAGGCAAGAATCCCTATAATAGTTTATGGTTATGTAGTGACTTTCGTAGCCTCATATTGTGCAGATATGATAATCGTCGGCAACCGGCAGGCTGTACAGTTTATCATATTCAGTCGCCAATGGCAAATAATTGCCGATGCTATCAACAACGATGCCAAGCGAGGAGTGACTGTACTCGATGGTGAAGGATGGTATAGCAAAAAGCCTGTCAAGATTCTAATGGTATGGTGTAGAAAAATCGAAGCTCCAGGGATAATGCGTCTCGTAAAGGGCATTGACGACGACGCTTTTATCACTCAGGGCGCAGTCAATGGAGTATTCGGCAAAGGCTTTGACATGTATAAGGTCAAGATTAAATCCAAGAAAAATCACACCACTCCACTTCCGACCGAAAATAAATAAGACAACCCAAAATAGATTTTTCATAATCAAATTATCAACCAACAACCTAAAAACTATGAAGAGACTGTATCTCTTATCCGCCCTCATGGTATTGTGCTCATCAGCATGGGCCAACTACATATGCCGCGGATCTGTTTTTGACAAACAGGGCGAACCCCTGATTGGAGCGACCGTCGCAGTGCCCGGCACAACGACAGCAACAGCTGCCGACATCGACGGCAACTTCTCGCTCTCAGTTCCCGACAACACAAAGGAACTCAAGATTTCCTATGTCGGCTATCAAGACAAGACAGTGAAGGCTCAGCCTGAAGTTGGACGCGTTGTACTTGAGACAGAGACAACTATGCTTCAGGACGTAGTGGTCACTCAGTCTAAGGCTCGTACCCGCGAGACTCCAATTGCGATGTCGGAACTTACCGCTGGCCAGATTGAGGCAAAACTGGGTAACAAGGAATTTCCAGAAGTTCTCAAGATGACACCGGGAGTCTGGGCAACTCCTGAAGGCGGCGGCTTTGGAGACGCGAAGATCAATATGCGAGGCTTCAAGGCACCCAACGTTGCCGTACTCGTCAACGGTATACCAATGAACGACATGGAATGGGGTGGCATCTACTGGAGTAACTTCGCAGGCCTTGGCGGTGTGACAACCAGCATGCAGACCCAACGCGGACTCGGAGCGGCCATCATCTCCGCACCCTCTATCGGTGGCACTGTCAATATCACTACAAAAGGCCTCGATGCAAAGAAGGGAGGCTCCATATGGTATGGTATGGGTAATGATGACATGACTGACATAGGCTTCAACGTATCCACTGGCCTAATGAAGAACGGCTGGGCAATCAGTGTACTCGGCAGTCGCAAATGGGGCGATGGATATATCCAAGGCACTGCATTTGAGGCTTGGAACTATTTCGCTAATATTTCAAAGAAGATCGGCGATAACCACCAGCTCTCACTTACCGCATTCGGGTCGCCACAGTGGCACAACCAGCGTAACGTGGTTTACGGCTGTCTCTCTATCGAAAACTGGCAGAACGTTAAGCAGTATATGAACGGTAAGAGCATGTATCGCTACAACCCATCTTTTGGTTATGATAATGAAGGCCGTGAGCGCACCGCCTACCGGAACCAGTATCACAAGCCAATTATCTCACTCAACCATATTTGGCAAATTTCCCCGTATTCATCACTCTCAACAGCTCTCTACGTGTCACTTGCATCAGGCGGTGGATACTCCGGTCAGGGTCGTACGTCTGCCTATCGCAACATGTGGCGTGGGGCATACAATGGTGCGATCACCACAGACCTTCGCCGTCCCGACGGAACCTTCAACTATGGTGCGATCCAAGACCTTAACGCTGAGTCAACCACCGGCGCAAATATGGTGATGTCGCAGAGCGTCAACAGCCACGAATGGTATGGCCTTGTCTCCACATATAAGCATGAGGTGATCCCAAATAAGCTTTCACTCACCGGTGGTGTCGATGTGCGTTATTACGTTGGCCACCATAAAAACGAGATATGCGATCTCTGGGGTGGTGAATACTTCATGGATGACGCCGACCGTACAAGCGTTAAACCCATCAACAACGCAGCCGCCGCTGACCCCAACTGGAAATACCAGAAGTTAGGCATAGGCGACATCGTTTACCGAAACTTCGATGGCTTTACACATCAGGAAGGCATCTACGGTCAAGGTGAATATAAGATGCTCGACGGCGCAGTAACAACTTTCCTCGCTGGCTCGCTCAACCTCACAGGTTATAAGAAAAAAGACATGTTCTATTACGATGAGGAGCACGGCACCACTCCCTGGCAGACCTTTCTCGGAGGAACAATCAAGGGTGGCGTGAACTGGAATATCAACAAACACAACAATATCTTCGTAAACGGCGGCTATATTTCCAAGGCACCATTCTTCTCCTATGGCGTATTCCTCAACTCAGCTACCAGCAACGCCATCAATCCCAACCCGAAAAACGAGAAAATCGGCTCTATAGAGTTTGGCTATGGTTTCCATTCCCCCATCTTCTCTATGACAGCCAACCTCTACTATACCAAATGGATGGACCGCAGCGACCGCGAAACCGTAAAGCGTGGTGAGATCACACAGGGTGAATCGGCAGGCAGCTACTACTCACTTAGCCTTGAGAACGTGTCAGCACAGCACCTCGGTTTCGAGTTTGACTTCGCCTTTAAGCCAACCAATTGGATGGAGATTCAGGGTATGTTCTCATGGGGCGACTGGAAATGGACCAACAATCCGAAGGGTTACTACTACAACGAGCTTGGACAGCCGCTGAAAAACATAATCAATGGCGAACTCGCTTCTGGAGTGCTTGCCGAAGATCATGCATGGGGCATTATCAACCAGAAGAATCACAAGGTGTGCGGCTCTGCTCAGACCACCGGCGGCCTCGGCTTAACATTCAAACCATTTAAGGGTTTCCGCTTCGGTGCCGACTGGACCATGAGCGCACGCAACTATTCTGACTTCTATCTTGATGCAAACAGTCTGGAGGTCAACAAGACACTCACCCTCGCCGATCCGTGGGAAATTCCATGGGGCAACGAGTTTGACCTATCAGCAAGCTATAGCTTCAAGATGGGTGGTATGAACGCTACTCTCTACGGTAATGTCTATAATCTCTTTGATCACTACTACGTGAAAGATGCGCAAAACCCCTATAACGTGAATGGAACATGGAGCAACGCCACTTACGTGATCTATTCATTCGGACGTACTTTCTCATTGAAACTCAAGGTTACTTTCTAACTCTAACCGGACTCAGTAATAAGAAATAAGAGTAACTATAAGAAATATAATATATGAAGAATATAAATATAAAATCATTCCTGCTCCTGGCCGGTGTCTTATGCATGACTGCCTGCAGTGAGAATGCATGGAACGACAAGCTCGATGGTTTCAAGGAGCCTCCGGTCTACGACAAGACAGAGACTGTGGAATACACTCTGACAGCTGCCGACTACAAGACCATTGCATCAAATTCTACCAACAAGTCGCTTGCTGAAGCTGCGGGGGAGTCGAAATTACTGGCTGCCATCGGCAACAACGGCTATTTCCCGTCGTCAGAGGCTGCTCGTAAATATCTGCCCGCTTTCGTAGCTGACTCCAAGTTTCCCTACTTTACACTCAACAACGGATCAACGGTAAGAATGACCTACAATCTCGACAACGGATTGAACAAAGAGGTTGTTGCCATCAACAATGGAGTGAAAAACTATACAGTGTCAGAAGCAGACTATCAGAAGGCATGGGGCAGCGAAGAAGATTTCATCAACGGCTTCGCTCCCATCACCCCAGCCTCAGCCTCTTTAGCCGGAATCCTCAAGGCTCAGTACCCAGACGCAGAAAATGGAGACTACGCTGTTATCAGCTATGCTGAGGCTTCGACAAACCCCATTTTCGGTACTGGTGAGGCAAAAGAACCTACTGTATATATCGATCAGCCTTTTGCGGACAACATGGATGGATTCACAATCGAAAACGTGCTACTTCCTGAAGGATCGACATATGTATGGAGCCTCGACAGCCGTGGCTACATGAAAGCCTCCGGCTATGTAGGTGGTAAAAATCTCGACTCGGAAGGATGGCTCATCTCTGATGCACTGGAGCTTGCAACTGATGCCAACGCTATCCTGACTTTCGACCAAGCCGCAAACTATTTCAACGATGCAGATCAGGTTGCAAGAGAGACAACCGTAAACATACGTGAAAAAGGAGGACAGTGGGTCAACCTCAGTATTGCCGACCGTCCTAGCGGAAACAACTGGAATTGGGTGGCATCAGGAGAAATCGACCTATCTGCCTACAACGGCAAGACTGTTCAGATCGGTTTCTGCTATAAGAGTACCACTACCAAAGCCGGCACATGGGAGGTGAAGAACGTGAAGCTCATCGATGGAAGTGCCACCCGTACTGCTGCTACCAGAGGTGCAATGTCTCCTGTACCAGTAGAGAACAAAGTAGCTATATACAAATATGACGGTTCTGCTTGGAAAGTACCTGGGTCGATGATAATCCTCCAGCCAGCCGACTATACCGCCATGGGCCAGAGCTACGGTAATCTCAGTGGTACACTCCCCGAGCAGCTGCTTCCTACATATCTTGCTAATGCTCTACCTTATGCAAGCGAAGATGCAACTGAATTTGTAGTCTATAAGTATTATGATTCCAATAAGGTGACATCTTTTAAGGCGAGTGAATATACAAAGACTGGAGGAGTATGGGTGTATAACAATGGTGTGGCACCTCTGACAGAAAAATTTACACGTAAGAACAATAAATGGGAGTTCAATCCCTCTGTAGAGTTAGTTCTTCCTTACGCAAGAAATACTGATCCCTCCTATACTTATTACATGGCTGTTAAAGACTGGGTATTTGCCAACGTGACCAAGAAACTCTATCCCGATTCAGAACCTGCAAACGGTTCGCAGCCAGGACCTGCGTTTATCGACTACCGCGATAACGCTGAATTTTGGTCAGGTGCTTCGGCATACTATGGCAACGTTGACGTTCGGGCATCTACAGCAAAAACCAATGCGCCTGAAGGCTATACAGGTTATGATGGTCTATCCGATGACGAAATCTCCGCACTAATACTGAAGCGTTTCGCGACAGAATCGTTCCCTGGAGCACTATCCATCGTTGACAGTAACGCACAGCTTGTAGACGGAATGGATGTGACTTACACATTCACTTTCACAGCCTATACTTCCGATGGCACACAAGAGTATGTGGTCGAGTATCTCCTTGTTGGTAAAGGTACCTTCCAATTCACCGCTCTTTGGAAACTAAATGACGGAACTCGTGAAAAGGTGAATCTCTAATAAATATTCAATATTATTAGAGAGGGTGAGTAGAAATGGCTCACCCTCTTTTTTTATTCTACTCTTAAACAATGTCCTCAATCTATACACATTTCAAAATAATTGTGCAATTTATTGGTCATATTAAAAAAAATGAATACTTTTGCAATCAAAGAAAAAAATTGAAAATTCAAGAAAAAATATGGACGAACTTGCACAACTTGCCCAGCGTCTCAAAGGTCTTCGAGATTCACTCGACCTTTCGGTAGAAGAAATGGCTGCAGATTGCGGTGTCACTCCAGACACACTTTCCAAATATGAGAGTGGAGAACATGATATTCCCGTCAGCTTCCTTCAGAGGCTTGCGAGCAGAAATGGGGTTGAACTAACAGCTCTCCTTTTCGGTGAAGAGCCCAAAATGAATTCTTATTATGTCAACCGCAAGGGAAAAGGCGTAAAGGTAGAGCGTCGAGCTGCCTACTCTTACGAAGATCTTGCATCAGGGTTCCGCCAGAGAAATATGATACCTTTCATGGTGACCATTTCTCCTGATCATACTGCAGGAACTAAACATTCACCAAATACTCATGAAGGGCAGGAATTCAATTATGTTGTAGAAGGAGAACTGGAGATCACAATAGGGAAAAAATCTACCATCCTTCGAGCTGGCGACAGCATTATGTTTGATGCTAAAATGCCCCATGCTCTCCGCGCCATCGGCGACAAAGACGCAAAAATGATAGCTATTATTAATTGAGAATTGTGAATTGAGAATGGAGAATTAAGTCTTATCGTAAATAATCCTCAGTTCTAAATTCTCAATTCTAAAGTTCACTATAGGTAAAAAGATATGTTAGAAAGATTTATGGATAAGACCGAATTCGAGTCTTATGATGATTTTATGGCCAATTTCAAAGTAAAAGTGCCTGATAATTTCAATTTCGGATATGATGTTGTCGATGCATGGGCTGAAAAAGAACCTGAGAAAGAAGCACTTTTATGGACTAATGATAAAGGTGAAGTTCGTCATTTCACTTTTGCCGACATTAAGCGAGAATCTGATAAGACAGCATCGTTCTTTCAGTCGCTTGGAATAGGACGTGGCGACAAGGTGATGCTTATCCTAAAACGCCACTATCAATTCTGGTTCTCTATAGTTGCCCTTCATAAACTTGGAGCTACTGTCATTCCTGCCACTCACCTTCTTACTCCAAAAGACATAAAATACCGTTGTGAGATGGCTGACATAAAGGCTATCGTTTGTGCTGGCGACCAAGTTATAGTAGATCATATTGAGAAGGCTCTCCCCCAGTGTCCCTCGGTGAAAGCTGTTGTTTCTACAGGTCCCATAGTGCCTGAAGGATGGTACGACTTCAATTCATCAATAGAGAAAGCGGCTCCATTCCAACGTCCTGATTTGGCTAACACCAATGATGACGTAAGTCTTCTTTATTTCACATCTGGCACAACAGGCGAACCAAAGATGGTGGCCCACGACTTCACTTATCCCCTCGGACACATCATTACTGCAAGCTATTGGCATAATTTGAATAAAGACAGTCTTCACCTTACTCTTGCCGACACTGGCTGGGGAAAAGCTGTATGGGGCAAACTCTATGGTCAGTGGATTGCCGGTGCAGACGTTTTTGTATATGACTTCGATAAATTTGAGCCGGTAGATGTGCTTCATATGATCCAGAACTACAACATCACCTCATTGTGTGCACCTCCAACCATTTTTCGCTTCCTGATTCGTGAAGATTTATCAAAATTTGATCTTTCTACTCTTAAATACTGCACCATCGCCGGCGAGGCACTCAATCCCAGCGTCTTTGACGAGTGGAAGCGACTTACAGGGCTTCGTCTGATGGAGGGTTTTGGACAGACAGAGACTACCCTCACCGTAGCCACATATCCATGGTGCGAACCAAAGCCGGGCTCCATGGGACTTAAAGGTCCGGAATATGATATCGACCTCGTCGACGACAATGACGAACCGGTGGAAGATGGTGTGCATGGTGAGATCGTAGTCCGTCTTCATCCTGATAAAAAACCTCTTGGTCTATTCAAAGAATACCTTAATGATGAAGAATTGACAAACGAGGCCATGCACGACGGACTATATCATACGGGAGATGTCGCTTGGCGCGATGAAGATGGATATTATTGGTTTGTTGGCCGTAAAGACGATGTCATAAAATCTTCCGGCTACCGCATCGGACCATTTGAAGTGGAAAGTGCACTGATGACCCACCCTGCAGTTGTGGAATGTGCCATTACCGGCGTGCCGGATGAAGTAAGAGGTCAAGTAGTCAAGGCGACAGTCGTCCTTGCTGCTGACTATAAGGGAAAAGAAGGTCCGGAACTCATCAAGGATATCCAGAACCATGTGAAAAGAGTGACTGCGCCATACAAATATCCCCGCATAGTAGAATTTGTAGACGAACTCCCCAAGACGATCTCCGGAAAAATTCGCAGAGCAGCAATCCGTAAAGATTGATTTTTTTTGGAAATGTCAAAGTTTTTCATTAACTTTGCAACAAGTTTTTACCAAAAGAATTTAACACCGGAATATGCTCATCTCACGAAAGCAAAAACGACGTAGTAAACGTTTGTCATTCCGCCGATTGCATCATAGCAAGAAGGCAATCCATCAGGTGTGCGGACTTGACGCTGAAATGTGTCGTGCAGTTTCGGATAATTACGCATAGGCAAGACCGCGTTCCGACCAGTCGGAATGCGGTCTTGCATTTATCATAACACAATGACAGCAATGAAAATTGGTATTGTAATGGGGTCTGCTTCCGATTGGCCCGTAATGAAAGGAAGTGCCGAAATCCTTGATGAATTCGGAGTTGAATACGACAAGAAAGTGCTTAGCGCACATCGCACCCCCCACGAACTTGAGGCCTGGGTAAGCGGTGCCCGCGAAGCCGGATATGCCGCTATTATCGCCGCTGCCGGAGGCGCAGCTCACCTTGCCGGTGTTTGCGCAGCATTCACAACTCTACCCGTGATCGGGGTGCCTATAAAGGCTCGCACTCTTGATGGTCTTGACTCACTGCTTTCCATGGTGCAGATGCCCTCCGGAATCCCCGTTGCTACTGTCAGCATCGACGGTGCTAAAAATGCTGCCCTTCTTGCTATAGAAATCATGGCAGTCACTGACAAAAACCTTGAGACAAAGATGGCAGAATTCCGCAAGAAGCAAGCCGAAAAAGTTCTTGCAAGCGAACTGAACTAAACAACTCATCCATACTGCAAATATGAATCAGAATAAACGAATTTTCGTGGAGAAAAGCGGCGCCTATAGAGTAGAAGCCGATAGCCTCCGACGGGAACTCAATGAAAACCTCGGTCTTGACATCAAAGATTTGCGTCTTATCTGCGTCTATGATGTTTTCAATGCTGATCCGACTCTCGTAGAAGAAGCTAAATATCGCGTCTTTGGAGAGCCAGCAACAGATATAGTTTGTGAGGATTTCGATCTCACAGGGAAGAAATATCTCGCCGTGGAGTGCCTTCCGGGCCAGTTTGACCAACGCGCATCTTCAGCTGAAGACTGCGTGAAACTGATCGACCCTGCATCAAACGCTGAGATCCGAAGCGCAAAATTGATGATTTTCGATGATGGAGTATCAGAAGAAGATCTCAATAAAATTGCACATTATACGATCAATGCAGTTGAGTCACGCAAAAAAGATATGACTGTGCTCTGTCCACCAGAGCGTGCAACTGCTTCTCCAGTCAATGTTCTCGATGGATTCCGCGACATCACCCTTGAGAAAGCTCCTGATTTCATTAAGGAAATGGGACTTGCCATGAACGATGCCGACCTTATGACAGTCGTAGACTACTTTAAAAAGGAAGGGCGCGATCCAAAAGAAACAGAACTTAGAATTCTCGACACATATTGGAGCGACCATTGCCGTCACACCACATTCATGACAGAGCTCACTGATATTGAAGTGGAAGACAGCCCGGTAGCTGAGGATATTAAGGCAACTCTTGAACTTTATAAGCAAATGCGTAAGGATCTCGGACGAGAAGAAAAACGTCTTTGTCTGATGGATCTTGCTTGCATCGGCGCACGCTGGCTAAAGGCTAAAGGGATTCTTGACGATCAGGAGGAAAGCGAAGAAAACAATGCTTGCTCCATTGTCATAGATGTCGACACAGAAAATGGAGAAATGGAGAAATGGCTACTCATGTTAAAAAATGAGACCCATAACCATCCTACAGAGATAGAGCCTTTTGGCGGAGCTTCCACATGTCTTGGAGGAGCTATCCGCGACCCGCTAAGTGGCAGAAGCTACGTCTATCAGGCTATGCGTGTGACTGGTGCCGGTGATATCTATAAGCCAGTAAACGAAACTATGAAGGGCAAGCTTCCGCAGCGTGTCATTTCAAAACGTGCGGCTGCCGGCTATAGCAGCTATGGCAATCAGATAGGACTTGCTACGACCCATGTCCGCGAAATATTTCATCCCAACTATGTTGCAAAGCGCCTCGAAGTAGGTGCGGTAGTGGGTGCAGTAAAACAGGCTGATGTTCGCCGCGAGCGTCCTGCTGCCGGCGACGTAATACTTATGTTTGGTGGACGCACTGGCCGTGACGGCATCGGCGGAGCCACCGGCTCAAGCAAAGAGCACAACGTAAGTTCTCTCGAGCAGTGCGGCAGTGAGGTGCAGAAGGGCAATGCTCCTGAGGAGCGCAAGATCGAACGCCTCTTCCATCGTCCGGAAGTGACACGTCTCATCAAAAAGTCTAACGACTTCGGAGCCGGTGGAGTAAGTGTTGCTATCGGTGAGCTCGCCGATGGCCTTGACATATACCTCGATCGTGTACCGGTAAAATATAGTGGTCTTAACGCTACAGAACTCGCCATCAGCGAAAGCCAAGAGCGCATGAGCGTGGTGGTTGAGAAGAAAGACATGGAGGATTTCATCAAGTATTGTCATGAGGAAAACCTTGAGGTGACTCACGTTGCTGATGTCACAGACCGTGGACGTATGCGTATGATGATGAATGGCGAAGTAGTGGCTGATCTGAGCCGTGAATTCATTGACTCAGCAGGAGCTACCCGCAAGGCAACCGTCAAGATTGAAGCCATTTCTTCGGAAATGCCTCATATCAATCCTGAAACATTTGAAAAGATGCTTGCCGACGACAATGTCACTTCTCAGAAAGGCCTCATTGAGATGTTCGACTCTACAATTGGTGCATCAACAGTGCTTATGCCTTTCGGCGGCAAGACTCAGGGAACAGAAACTCAAGTAAGTGTACAAAAACTTCCTACAGGAGGCTTCACCAATACTGCCAGCATGATGGCGTTCGGTTTCAATCCATTCATCAGCGAATGGAGTCCTTTCCATGGCGCAGCTTATGCTGTCGTTGAAGCAGTGGCAAAAGTTGCCGCTGCAGGAGGCGATACGACACGCATGCGTTTCTCCTATCAGGAATATTTCGAACGCATGCATACAGATAAGTCTTGGGGCAAACCAGCCGCAGCTCTTCTGGGAGCTCTCAAGATGCAGAAAGAGTTTGGTCTTCCTTCCATCGGAGGTAAAGACTCTATGAGCGGCACATTCGCTGACATCTCTGTTCCTCCTACTCTAATAGCATTTGGCATTGTGCCGGTGGATGCTAGAGACGTGATAAGCCCTGAATTCAAGGAAGCTGGAGACTCTCTATATCTACTTGAAGCAAAGCCTCTTGAAAACGGCATGCCCGACACCGATCAACTGAAGAAAAACTTCGCAACCATACACGAAGATATCAAGGCTGGACGCATAAAGGCTGCCTACGCGCTTGGCTTCGGAGGCCTCGGAGAGGCTGTAGCAAAGATGAGCTTTGGCAATGAAATCGGTGCCATTATAGAATATCCGGAGTCTGAGCTCTACAAGTGGAACTATGGAGCAATCCTTATAGAAAGTGCAGAAAAACTCGGAAGCGAATACAAGCCTATTGGCGCTACTATCGCCGACCCAATTCTTGACATAAACGGCAACCGAAAGGAAATCGCAATTCTGAAAGCAGCCAATAGCGCACGTTTCAATGAAATATATCCTGATCATGCCGACACAAAGGGTATTGCTGAAAATGCAACGTCTGGTGAAAACAAGACTGTTTGGAAGGGTCAACCAGTAGAGCATCCTATAGTTTATCTCCCGGTATTCCCCGGCACAAACTGCGACTACGATATGATACGCGCATTTAGCCGCGAAGGAGCAGAATGCACCACAAGCGTCTTCTGCAACCTTACTCCCGAACAGACGCGCGAATCAGTTGCCACTATGGCAAAGATGATCGATGATTGCCACATCCTCGCATTCAGCGGTGGATTCTCACTGGGTGACGAACCTGACGGCAGTGGCAAGTTTATCGCAAGTGTGATAATGAATGATGTTGTGAAGCAATCAATCGAACGTCTGCTTAAGCGCGGTGGTCTTGTGATTGGCATCTGCAATGGTTTCCAAGCTCTTGTCAAGTCAGGCCTCCTGCCATTCGGCAAGATTGGCGAATTGTCGGCTGAAAGCCCGACACTATTCCGCAACGACATCAACCGCCATATCTCGCAAATTGCAGTGACACGTGTAGGCAGTATTGCTTCCCCGTGGCTCGACGGATTTAGCATCGGCCAGCTCCATTCAATAGCTGTGTCTCATGGTGAAGGCAAGTTTACTGCAAGTCCTGAACTTGTGAAGAAACTTTCAGATGCCGGTCAGATTGCATTCCAATATGCTGATGACGCAGGCAATGCTACTATGACAAGTCCTTTCAACCCGAATGGATCTTCCGATGCAATAGAAGGAATCATAAGCCCATGCGGACAAATTCTCGGCAAGATGGGCCACTCTGAGAGATACGACGACGGCCTCTTTAAAAACATAGCAGGAGACAAACGACAGAATCTCTTTGCGAATGCCGTAAAATACTTCCACAAATAATTGAGAATTGAGAATAGAGAATTAATTCTCAATTCTCTATTCTCAAAAAATTCTCAATTCTCAATTCACAATTCTCAATTATATTAAGATGGCTAAATCATATGAAGCATCCGGTGTGAATCTTGAAGCCGGATATGAAGTAGTGAGCCGCATCAAGAAGCATGTGGCAAGCACTAACCGCCCGGGAGTCATGGGTAATATTGGAGCATTCGGTGGAATGTTCGATCTTGCAAGTCTCGGATATAAGGAGCCGATCCTTGTGAGCGGCACCGATGGAGTTGGCACTAAGCTTAAAATTGCTTTCGCTGTCGACAAGCATGACACTATCGGTATCGACGCTGTAGCAATGTGTGTCAATGATGTGCTTGCTCAGGGAGCAGAACCACTTTTCTTCCTCGACTATGTGGCTGTAGGGAAAAATGAACCTGCTGTCGTAGAAGCAATCGTGTCAGGGGTTGCCGAAGGATGCCGTCAAGCCGGGTGTGCTTTGATTGGAGGCGAGACTGCTGAAATGCCCGGCATGTATCAGCCCGGTGATTATGACATCGCTGGCTTCACAGTGGGAGCTGTAGACCGCTGCAACCTTATCGACGGAAGCAAAGTGAAGACTGGCGACGTTCTCGTTGGCATCGCTTCTTCAGGAGTTCACTCAAATGGCTTCTCACTCGTACGCAAGATTGTGGCTGACGCAGGTCTTGAATTTGACAAGAAGTATGAGGAGACAGGCGACAAGACTCTTGGTGAAATGCTTCTGACACCCACCCGCATCTACGTAAAGCCGGTGCTCGATGTAATACGCAACGTCGATGTTCACGGAGTCGCTCACATCACCGGAGGTGGCTTTGATGAAAATATCCCGCGCATTCTCCATGATGGACAGGGAATAGAAGTAAAAGAAGGTTCTTGGGAAATCCTTCCGGTATTCAAGCTCCTTGAAAAATATGGAAAAGTTCCACATCGCGAAATGTTCAATATCTTCAATATGGGTATCGGTATGGTCCTCGCACTCGACGAAAAGGATGCCTCCAAAGCCATCGAAATTCTCGAAAAGCACGGTGAAAAAGCCTCTGTCATCGGCAAGATCACCGACAAGCCGGGCGTAGAAATCATCTAAGACGGGAATTATACATCATATAAGACTTATAAATTTATAAAAAAATTGACAACTAAATATATATGAGAGCATTAATTAGCGTTAGCGATAAGCGTGGCGTAGTGGATTTCGCCCGCCAGCTCCAGGAAATGGGCTGGGAGATTATAGCGACCGGAGGCACTATGAAGGCACTCCGCGATGCCGGTCTTAAGATTATCAACATTAGCGATGTGACAGGCTTTCCTGAGATTTGCGAAGGTCGCGTAAAGACTCTTCATCCTAAGGTGCATGGCGGTCTCCTTGCTCGCCGCGACGTACCTGAGCATATGGCTGAAATAGCAGCTAATGGCATTGAGACCATAGAGATGGTATGTGTCAATCTCTATCCATTCGAGGCTACCATCGCAAAAGAAGGAGTAACTCTTGCAGATGCTGTTGAGAATATCGATATAGGCGGTCCCTCTATGCTCCGCAGCGCCGCAAAGAACTTCGCTTCTGTGACTGTAGTCTGCGATCCTGACGATTATGGCAAGATAATCGAGGAGATACGCGCCACAGGAGACACAACTCTTGAGACACGCTTCAAGCTTTCTGCAAAGGCTTATACACATACTGCTCTTTACGACAGCCACATCGCTACATATATGCGTGAGAAAGCCGGTCTTGACGAGAAACTATTCCTATCTTTCGATCGCGTTCAGACTCTCCGCTATGGTGAAAATCCCCACCAGGAGGCTGCTCTCTACAAGGCTCCTGAAGAGGAATCATACTCACTCCTCAGTGCAAAGCAACTCAACGGCAAGGAGCTTAGCTACAATAATATCCAGGATGCCAATGCGGCACTCAACATCGTGCGTGAGTTTGACGAACCATTCTGCGTAGGATTAAAGCATATGAACCCCTGTGGAGCTGCTGTCGGTGCGACTATTGAAGAGGCTTGGCAGAAAGCTTACGAGGCTGATAAGGTGAGCATTTATGGAGGTATTGTCGCAATGAATCGCCCGTTGACACTCGAAGTTGCGAAGGCTATGAAGCCGATTTTCCTCGAAATAGTAATGGCTCCGTCTTTCGATGATGATGCTCTTGAACTTCTTAAGACAAAGAAAAACCTCCGTGTTCTCGAAGTGAAGATGGATGGAAGCAAGAAGGCTCAGCGTCAGTATGTCGGCATAAATGGCGGTCTTCTCGTGCAAGATGCTGACACTACCACAAAAGATGTCACTGCCGACATGACTGTCACTGAAAAGAAACCCACTGAGCAGGAACTTAAGGATATGAACTTTGCTTGGCGCATTGTGAAGCATGTAAAGAGTAATGCCATTGTAATTGTAAAGGGTGGCATGACTCTTGGCGTTGGTGCAGGCCAGATGAACCGCGTCGGATCAGCCGAGATAGCTCTTGAAGAGGCTCTCGCATCAGGCAATACCGAGGGGCTCGTGCTTGGCAGCGACGGTTTCCTTCCTTTCGGCGACACTGTCGAGCTCGTTGCTGACAAGGGAGTGACTGCTATCGTACAGCCTGGTGGTTCTATCCGAGATCAGGAATCAATCGACAAGGCAAATGAAAAAGGATTGACTATGCTCTTCACCGGCATGCGCCACTTCAAACACTAATCTTTTATGGAAATTCATCATTTATTCAGCGAAGCCCTTCCACCTCAGGAAAATCAATTTCAAATGCCGAATATGCAACCGGGACGCGAAGAGGAAATCCGCCCCGGTAAGACAGTGATGGTGATTGGCAGCGGCGGTCGCGAACATGCTATCGTAGATGCTCTTTCCCGCAGCCCGCGCGTACAGAAGATCTACGCATGTCCTGGCAATCCCGGAATGTCAAAGCATGCCACATGTGTGCCTATCGGAGTGACTGACATTAAAGATCTTGTTGATTTTGCAAAAGAGAAGAGAGTCGATCTTACAGTTGTAGGTCCCGAGGCTTCTCTGGCAGCCGGAGTGGCAGATGCCTTCAAGGCTGAAGGTCTCCGCATATTTGGCCCTACAAAGGCTGGTGCCCGCATTGAGTCAAGCAAGGAGTTTGCCAAAGAGATCATGGAGAAATATGGTGTCCCAACCGGTTTCTACAAAAGCTTCGACAAATATGAAGATGCCAAAGCATATGCAGAATCTCTTCCTCTTCCTACAGTAATAAAATACGATGGATTGGCTGCAGGAAAAGGTGTAGTCGTCGCTACAACACGAGAAGAAGCCGATGCAGCTCTGAAAGATATGCTGCTCGACTCAGCATTTGGACAGGGACGTGTGCTAATCGAGGAATTTCTCGATGGTCCGGAATTCTCTTTCATGTGTGCCGTAGGAGGCAGGAAGGTATATCCTCTTGCACTTGCTCAAGATCACAAACGTGCTTACGACGCTGACAAGGGTCCTAATACAGGCGGTATGGGTGCATATTCACCTCTACCCTTCATATCAGAAGATGTACGCCAAAAAGCGCTGAAGGAAATTCTCCAACGTACAGCTGATGGTCTTGCCAACGAAGGCATCGACTACACAGGCATACTTTATGGCGGCCTTATCCTGACTAAGGATGGACCAAAAGTGATAGAATTCAACGCCCGCTTCGGCGATCCTGAGACAGAAGTAGTGCTTCCTCGTCTTGAAAGCGATATCTATGATCTATTTGACGCAGCAATTGACTCTGCCGACCACGAACCGAAATGGAGCGATGATGCATGCCTTGGAGTAGTATTAGCATCCGATGGGTATCCGGGCGCCTACAAAAAAGGGGTGGAACTTGACTTCGATGGTTGTTCTAAAGTCTATCATATGGGAACAGCCGTGAAAGATGGCAAACTTCAGAGTGCCGGAGGACGAGTAGCGATGGTGACAGGAAAAGGCAAGACCCTTGAAGAAGCAGCCGCCAACGCTTATGCCGACGTGAAAAAAGCAGCAAAAGAAGGACTCTTCTATCGCTCCGATATCGGCAAAGCAGCCCTAAAATAAAAATTAGACCAATTAAACTAATTAGTCCAACTGACAACTTAGAACAAAAAAGAATATGACCGACAGATACGGAAGAGACGTGATGCGTCGCGTCTGGACTGAAAAGAATAAATTTGACGCATATCTTAAAGTGGAAATCCTGGCTGCTGAGGCATGGAGCAAACTTGGAGTTATTCCGGAGGAAGACGTAAAGAAACTCTGGGATAAGGCAACTTTCGACATTGACAGAATCAAGGAAATCGAAGTCCAAACAAGACATGATGTTGTGGCTTTCACACGCGCTGTCAGTGAAAGCCTCGGAGAAGAACGTAAGTGGGTACACTACGGCCTTACTTCTACTGACGTAGTGGATACTGCAAACGGCTATCTCTTCAAGCAGGCTGATGAAATCATAGCTGATGATCTCAACCGCTTCTGCGAGATGCTTAAAAAGCAAGCTATACGCTTTAAAAACCTTCCTTGCATCGGACGCACACATGGTATTCATGCCGACATCACAAGCTTCGGTTTGAAGTGGGTGCTTTGGCTTGCTGAAATGAAACGCAACGTTGAGCGCTTCAAACTTGCTGCAGCCGGCGTTGAAGTAGGAAAGCTCAGCGGTGCCGTTGGCAACTTTGCAAATATTCCTCCTTTTATTCAGGACTATGTTTGCGAGCATCTTGGCATCAATTCCGCCGACGTTTCCACTCAGGTGATCCAGCGCGACCGCCATGCTTACTATATGGCTACTCTCGCGCTCATAGCTTCCAGCCTCGAACAGATGGCAATGGAGGTTCGCAACCTTCAGCGTACAGAGGTGCATGAAGTGGAGGAAGCATTCGGAAAAGGCCAAAAAGGTTCAAGTGCTATGCCCCACAAGCGCAATCCTATTGGTAGTGAGAATATTTGCGGATGCGCACGAGTTATGCGCGGATATATGGCTACTGCTTATGAAAATGTGGCACTATGGCATGAGCGCGATATTTCCCATTCAGCTACCGAACGCATCATCATGCCCGACGCCACCATTCTTCTCGATTATATGCTCAACCGCATGATGGGAATCCTCGAGAATCTCACGATATTTGAAGACAAGATGACTGCTGACATCTACATGACCAATGGAGTCATCTTCGCACAGCGTGTGATGAATGCATTGATTGGTAAAGGCTGGGTACGCGAACAAGCCTACGACACAGTTCAGCCAGTAGCAATGAAAGCCATGGCAACCGGCAGCAACTACAAAGACCTCCTCCTTCAGACTCCCGCCGTCATGGAGATGCTTACCCCGGAAGAACTCGAAGCCTGCTTCACCCTCGACTATTATCTCAAAAACGTCGACTACATATATAAGAGAAATAATATTGAATAATAATTAGTCTAATAGGTCTAAGTAGTCTAATTGGACATATTAGACAAAAGTAGTAATAACTCATGAGTGAAAGATTAGTAGTCACCGGCTCCCAGTGGGGAGACGAGGGCAAAGGAAAAATTACCGATTACTTTGCTTGCCGAGCTGATATGGTAGTGCGCTATCAGGGCGGCAACAACGCAGGTCACTCTGTAATGTTTGACGGCCATAAATACTCACTCCAAAGTATTCCGTCTGGAATTTTCAATCCCAAGACCGTCAATGTGATGGCAAATGGTATGGTGGTTAACCCCGTCTCGGTAATCGCCGAACTTGAAAAGCTCCACAATCAAGGCATCACCGACTATCAGCTTTATATCTCCGATCGTGCTGCAATGGTTATGCCCTGGCACAGCATGCTCGACGGAGCAAGTGAAAACCTTAAGGGTGATGCCAAGATTGGCACCACCAAGAAAGGTATCGGACCCGCTTATACCGATAAATATTCACGCCTCGGACTCCGAATGGGCGACCTTCTCGACCCTGAATACTTCGCTGAGCGTCTGAAAGCAGCTCTTGAAGTGAAGAACATGGAACTCAAGATGTATGGTCTTGAGCCTCTTGACTATCAGCAGGTCTACGACCAGTATATGGAAATTGCAAAAGTGCTCGGACCTCGCATCTGCGATACCAGCCTTCTCATCGACGACGCTATCCATAGCGATGCCAAGATTCTTTTCGAAGGTGCCCAAGGCATGATGCTCTGCATCGACCATGGCACTTATCCCTATGTCACTTCATCATGTCCTTCGGCAGCAAGCATCTCTCAGGGTGCAGGTATCGCTCCGAAATGGATTGAAAATGTAGTGGGCGTTGCAAAGGCATATTGCACCCGTGTGGGAGAAGGTCCGTTCCCCACTGAGCTTTTCGACGAAACCGCCCATGAAATCCGCGAACGCGGACATGAGTATGGCACTGTGACAGGACGTCCTCGCCGCATCGGATGGTTTGACGCAGTGGTAGCCAGATATACTTCACGCCTCGCCGGAATCGACTATTGGGCACTTATGCTCTTCGATGTCCTTTCAGGACTCGACAAAGTAAAGATCTGTGTAGGCTACGAACTCGACGGCAAAGAAGTGATGGCTCCTCCATCCACTATCCACAAACTCGCTCAGTGCAAACCTATTTACATTGAGATGGAAGGTTGGAAAGAAGACATTACCGGTTGCAAGAGCTACGATCAACTTCCAGAGGCTGCTAAGGCTTACGTAAGAAAGATCGAGGAACTCACAGGCACAAAAGTCGGCATTATATCCGTAGGCCCGGACCGCTCCCAGACAATCATGATCTCCGAAGCTCTCAAGAAATTCTAATGATAAACTATAAATGATGAATGATGAATTGAAATATTTCTAAAATTATTCTCAATTCTCAATTCTCAATTCTCAATTAATTATGGGTTTTTTAGATGAAAAAATAGCATTGGAAGGCTTTACATTTGATGATGTATTGCTTATCCCGGCATATTCAGAAGTGATCCCAAGCGAAGTGAAACTCGCTACACGCTTCTCACGCAACATACCCCTAAACATACCTTTCGTGTCGGCAGCTATGGACACTGTCACTGAGTCTGATATGGCAATCGCAATGGCTCGTCAGGGTGGTATCGGTGTGATTCATAAAAACATGAGCATCCAGGCCCAGGCTGATCAAGTGCGCCGCGTGAAACGTGCTGAATCCGGCATGATCTACGATCCGGTGACCATTC
>CAZGGB010000055.1:0-20434 GCA_964525115.1 uncultured Sangeribacter sp.
GTTTACAGCTGCGAAGTTACAAAATGTCAGCGAATCTGTGGTTGGACGCTTACAGCAAGCTTGGGGCTGCTCGCACTTAGCGCAGATTGTCGTTATCATAACTTACGGTGTCTTGGTTAACGACCGCAAAGTTAGTGCAAATTTTTCGAGGCTACCAAACTACGCGATTGGACAGGTACCGCAAGATAGATTATAACTTAATTTTGGGAGTCTGTAAATGTTTAGGGGTTGCAATAAGCATCTTGCATTCCCCTATCAGATGGATTCCAGACTCTTCGAATCCCTTTAGGATATCATTTTGAGAAACCGTCCAGGCTCCAAAAGGCACCTTCTCTGGATAATCCGGAACGGAATAAACAAAGTACACGTTATTCTTCGACCTGTCGACCACGCCTTGCTCCTCAAGTTTATTGAGGATTTCATTCATCTGAGAAAAAGCCTTGAAGCAGTAGGATTCGATACGATCAGCTTTACAATACTTTAACTCCAAAAACATAAGCCATGAGCTGTCACTCTGGCTTATAGCCTTGAAAACACATTCACAATTTTCAATATCCTTCCTGAAAGATGGATATTCTTCCAGATTTACTGCTAAATAGGGAATTTGATTGTTTTTATTTCTTTTATGAAGATGGAAATAAGCAATATCAGTAAAAGGTTGGAGACTGATTACGACTTTCTTTTCATTGTTGGTCGCTTCTGAATAATCAGCAATATAGCTATCGCAGTCAAGAATTGGAGAATGATCGAACAGTTTGTCCATATCATTTATAATTCATTAGATTATTGAAATCGGCCATGATGTTGTGCATCACCCTGTCAAAATAATTGCCTCTTATAAGTCCATCTTTGTCTTGAATTGTCTTATTTTTTTCGCCTTCGCTGTTTATAATATAACCATCACGCAATTCCCACACAGAGATATCCTTACCATCAAGGAGAGCAGACTGGGGTATATCAAGATCCATCCAGTCTTCCTCTGTCAATTGATCTTTAACCAAATTTGCAAGAATACAATTGTTGATGGCATAAAGAATATAAGGACTATGAGTCGTGATCACCAAATTGTCACGTTTATGGTTAATTTTATTCAGAATAAAATATACCAGAGAAGCCTGAGTTTCTGGAAAAAGATTCAATTCAGGCTCTTCTATCACGATATTGGAGAAACTTGGAGTTGCGAGAATATCCGACCACTTCTTAATTCTTTCAAGAAGTTTCTCCATGTCTGTGAGTTTTTTGCCAGCTGAAGAATTATCTTGAAAAGTATCTTTTAACGACCTTAAACTGTCGAATAAATCTTTTGCCAGAGTAAAATTCTCATCATTAATATAATTAAAGGGCAATTCATCTCCTCCATATATGGTCCTTGCCACGGCAGAATCCCATATTCGTTTCCTATCATCAGATGATTTGTCTTCAGAATGGGAATAAATCCAAGCTGTAATGTACGCAATGTAAACACATAGAGGGGTGACCGACTGCAGACCACTTGAAGCCTGAGAAAGATGAAGAGGTTTCCCATCCTTAATTGTCAGCATATCGGCATTCGCTCCAGAATCAAAGAAATATGCATCCCCAAGATTAAGAATATCAACTTTATCCCCATTCTCAAACTTAGTCCTTATCTGCTGCCAATCATCAATGAAACTGGCAAGATAATTCTTTGGCATTTTAGTGCTGAAAATTCCGGGAACAGCAATGACCGTGCGTTCAGCAGGAATATAAGCATTTTTAGAGACTCTCGCCTCGTTGAATTCTAAAGTAGCCTCTACAAGCAAGCTGTATTCTGCAAATCTGATATTTAAATACTTTCCTTCATAATGGAAAGAAGATTTATCATCATAATATTCTGAAATATTATGATAATCAATAAGATTTTTCTTGACAAAATCCTTGTCAATGTGAGAAGATTGCTGACGAATAATACAATCCTTCTCCAGCCACTGGCAAAAACTGATAATTTTGGCAATCGTACTTTTACCACTACTCTGAGGCCCAATAAAAACATTAAATCGATTGAGATCGACATCAATCTCCTTTATCGGCCCTATATTATGTATTGCAAGACGTGCCATATTTGAACTTTTAGTACCAGATGCAAAATTAGCAAAAAGTCTTGATATTTTCAAGACTTTTCTGCATAATTTGCAAACTAAGCCTGGGCTGTCGCAGAAAGGTAGACTTCTGAATAGTTGTAAGCTCCTTATTTACATGGGGCATTGTTTAGCTTCGAGGGGGGGGGAAGTAAGGGGTTTGTTTTTGAACGATGGTTTTGGCTACCGCCTGGCCGCAGTAAGCAAGATGGGATTATATTGTCTCGTTAGCGTAGTGGAAGTGGCGGCTGAGGACGGTGGCGAAGATCATTTGGATGTCTTTTAGGAAGGAGTAATGGTGGAGGTTGTGGAGGTTGAGCAGCGGGCAGTTGCAATTAAACATTTAATAATTCGATAATTTCAGCTTTAAGTTTTGGCAGATGGTTTATTACAATACTCCATAATATTTCATTATCCAAACTGTCATAACCGTGAATAATATAATTGCGAGTATTAACGATCTTTCGTGCAGAGGTGATTGTAATTTCAGGATCCATTTTTAAGATGTTGTTTACCGCCTCTCCAATTATTGCAATATGATATAGAACAGCAGCCCTAAACATATCATCAGCACAGAATGCATCAAATCTTCGTGGGCACCTGCGAAGAAATCCATTAATGGCGTCAATTGAGTCATTGATATCACATAGACGTTTGCGAACTTCTAACTCAACCATAAATTAATTCCTTTTTTGAATCCACCTCCTGACGGAAATATGGATTTTTTATTGCATCGTCACAGACAAGATCAACCTTTCTGCCCAAAAGATCTTCAAGTGCAAATTGAAGATCAAAGTAATTGTCTGCATACTGAGATAATGGAATTGAATCCTTATTAAATTTCACAAGCAGGTCAATGTCGCTATTCTTGTTAAAACGGGAAGTAAGTATAGAACCAAACACATAAAGACTTTTGACTTTGTAGAGATGACAAAGTTCAAGAATACGTCTTATGTTCATATCAATCAGATTCATCTACTTTGACTATACGGTAATGGATAAGTAACCTCTACAATCATAACACGGTTATCCGTGGAATTGTTTTGAAGGTTCCAAGCCTCGCAAACTCCTACCTTTCTTCTCCCTCGCGTTGGTAGCGTTCCCAGAACGCCTCTAATTTTGTTCCTTTCAGGTATCTGCTTGGCGTTCGGCATAACACAAGCAAGCTTGGTGCTACTTTCACTTAGCGCAGATTGTGTTGATATCATAACTTACGGTGTGTTGGTTAACGACCGCAAAGTTAATGCTAATTTTTCGAGCCGACCAAACTACGCCATTGGACAGGTACTACATTAAGATAATATCCATCCATTTAATGAGATAAAACTTAGGAATTCAAGAAATCATATATTTCCTGAGCATGACGAGCAGCCGATTCAAATCCACCAACTCCTATCATCAACTTACCTGACGGAGATCTCATCATGCAATTTCGATCCAATGGTCTCAATGTTGCGACAGCATCTTCAAAAGAATTGGTATTAGAATACATGCATAAGGTTTCTCCTAAGTCTTGACAAACATTATAATAAGCATACTGCCTGAGATCCCATTCACGATTCTCCACATTCCAATAATCAATAATTGCAACTCTTGCCCTATCTCCGTGAATTAGATTCATTCTTTGGATTAGGTTATTGCAATAAATGTCACCGAAACTATACCCGATTATCAGAAGCTTATGATTTCTTGTAATTGAATTAAGAAGATTTCCATGATAAAAATCAAATGGAACACAGTTCAGTTTGGCAGTTTTATTTAACCCTGTGATTATAGGTCCATTATAAATAGTTTCTCCCCCCTGTGTATTAGGTTGACTTTGAACAGAACATTCCATTTTATGTCTGACAATATCAAAAGTCGGGAATTTTACCCAATCTTCATGCCTAAGCTCTTGTATGTGAGCATTAGGATCATCCGGATGAAAATAAGTAATACACCCATGAAGATGATTTATGGTTGATAACCCATTGGGGTTTTCCAAAAGTTTATTCGGACTAAATATTTTGTAATCAGCAGATTTTGGTGTATCCACGAAACCATCTTCATAACCTCCTTCACCAAGAATATTTTCAAACATCGTGTCATAATTGAAATTAAAAACATCCATCAAAGGCAAGTTCCTAAAAAAATCTGCCAGCCACTTTTCTTTTCCATTGACCTCGTCTGAAAAATAATTGTTATAGGCAGCTACAATATCCATAATTCTCAAAAGATATTGCTTCACAATACAACTAATCGAAGCAGGATCAAAGTCTATATAAGGTTTAGTGAACGGGCCAAAAACAGGACACATCCTTTCATTGCGACAATTCTTGCTCCAAGAATACGAATATGAAATGTATAATTCGAGACAATGGAAAATCTGTTCGAAATTAATATTCTTGTTTTGGGCAATATCACACGGATAGTTATTGACAAGCACATCCCTAAACTCAGATACAATCGTCGTGTCAGGTATTTTGCCATTATGATATTTAGAATAATCAGGATAAGGCTTGCATACTTCATCCGTAATTTTTGCAGTAGAGGGATAAATGATATTATGTGGAATATCCAGATTTAATGGCAATCCAGCCCCAATAATCACAGTAACTCTTTCGCTCATAATAATTATTTTAAAGCCAATGAAAAGAATTTATACTAACGAACCTCTTTCTGGTAATGATGCAAAGTTAAGGATAAATTTTTGAAATTCCAAGGAAATAAGAACTCTGGAACTGTCCGATTGCTTTTTTTAGACAAACGGGTTATAAATCATATGATCTCTATAGCAAGAAGAGCGCAAAGTTACTGTTATTTTTTTGGGCCTACCAAACTACGCGATTAGGAGGTCGTGGAGGATGGAGAGGAGGGGGATTATATTGTTTCGTTGGCGTAGAGGAGGTGGTGGCCGAGGACGGTGGCGAAGATCATTTGGATGTCTTTTATGAAGGAGTAATGGTGAAGGTAGTAGAGGTTTAGGCGGACTTTGTCGGGAAAGATCACCTCATCGTTGTATTCTACGGCTATTACTTGGCTTGGGCGCGAGTCGCCTTCTGCTTGTCTTTGGGCTACATAGTCTGCAATCATCTCGTCTTCCAGACGATATTTCAAAGTTGCCGGACCTGTGATGCCAGGACGTAGCTTCAGCACGTCGCGGTCCTCACCTTTCAGCTGGTCGGCATAACCTGGCACGTCCGGTCTCGGACCAACAAACGACATATTTCCAATCAACACGTCCCAGAGACCCGGAAGCTCATCAAGTTTGTAATGGCGGAGTTTGGCACCTAATGGAGTTATTCGGTTATCTCCAGCGACACTCACTGTTGAGCCGTTATGGTTGACGGTCATAGTCCTGAACTTGTGGCATGTGAATAGTTCACCGTTTTTTCCAACTCTCTTTTGCTTGAAGATTACTGGACCTCCAGGCATTTTTATACGGATTAGGATGGCTACGATAAGTAGCACAGGCCACAAAAACAAAAGGCCGATGAGAGCCATCAGCCTGTCGAAAATATATTTTAGGATCATAGAACTTATTAGACTTTAAGAAATTTTACATTCTTGCAGGACCTTTGTTATAGTCACTCAACGGTTATGTTGTAGAAATGGATAGTCTTGAGATCTTTGTCGACTATAATGGATAAGGTTATAGGTAGATTCAGATTATCTTGTACCATCATATAATTCTCATCCCATTCTGTATCCAATATTTGCGGCAAATTTTTTTTACCAATCACGTATGCAGTGGTCTTATGGAGCAATCCACCATATAGCGTAGACAATATTCCTTCGACATAAATAATTATTTGATCGTCGTTAAGTAGACGAATATCTTTTATTTCACAAGAGGATTTCGAACAATCATAAAAAAACGGATTTTCCAAATGGCTACCTATTCCTGTTTGAAAAAATGGAATCTTTGTTGCAATGCCATCGCGTAGGTAAGTCATAGCTTTATCTTTTACGAATGAATTTATATCAATTTCACCTATAGCATCCTTGCCAACATAGAGCTTTATTAAACCATTCAAACTTTCTTGCCGAGGTTTGATATACTGATCTATAACCTTGGATATATCATCATATATCTCAATACATTTAAGTGAAAAACCTCTATTTGCAATATCTTCTTGCAAATCTGGATGTAATCTTTCTTTATCGAAAAAATCTTTAGTATTTTTGTTTATAAACACCAAGTCTGGTTCATTATCATTATTCTCAATAATATTATGTACGGATTCCCATATAAGGGCATCTCTATATCCTTTTCCTGACTGTTGAAATGGTTTTTTTCTTGCTAAATCTCGTTTAACTAATTTCTCATGAGAAATATCTGGATAAGGAATAATTTGGATATCTAATTCGGAAAGTCTCTTATCCAAATCTATTTTATAATCCTCTAATAATTGGGCTGTTTTTTCTACGGTAAAATAATCTTCGATATTTTCATTCGGATAGAAAAACGATAGACCGCCTTTGGCTTTCTCAAAGTTCGAACGAGCATCCTCTATTTTTTCTCTATAATGGTTTATGACCTCATCAATCACAACCTGAGGAATAAAGACTTTTATCCCACATTTCTTAGCAGTTTCACACAAATTAATAATTTGAGCGTTCTGTAAAAAGAAATCTTTGTGAATAACATTAGTGTCAATTACTATCTTCATTATCTTCAGCTAAAAACAAATGCCTTAACTAATTCTAAATAATCAATTAAGGTGTCAGCTATCAGTCTTCAGTTTTCAGAATGCGCATTAAGCGCTTGTTTCTTGACTCTTCACCCTCGACTCTTTGAAGCAAAGCTTCATTGGTATGTTCCGCGAAGTTAGTCGTTTCCCCTATTCCATCAAATACGTCATTTTTGGACGCTTACCCAAAATGTCAGTCAACCTGTGGTTGGACGCTTACTTACGTTATTTTTGACATTATTACATATCCATCACCTTGACAATTCGAGCCGGATTGCCAGAGATAATACAATTGTCAGGAAAAACTCCCTTAACAACACTCCCAGCTGATATTATACTATTATTACCGATTACGGTCCCTTTCAAAACTATTGAGTTTATTCCGATCCATACGTTATCCCCTATTATTATTGGACAAGGTGTGTCCCTACCTGATGTTCTATTTTTGCTGAACGTTACGTGGCCATTGTAATCAATGATCGTACATCCAGTAGCAATTCTACAATTTTTCCCTATCTGTATATTTTCTCTACACCCAACATACACTCCATTTAAGTTTGTATTGTCACCAATTAGAATCTTTGCTTTTGGGGATTTAATACTGAGAGTCGTTTTATGAAAATGCCCTATTGTATTTGAATTTCGACGAACACCAATACCACAATTATTTCCGATCTCTACCCCCCCCCTCAGGAAACCAACACCCTGTAATACAAGTAGTTATGTTTATTATACTATTTTTACCAATTTTTAGATTTGGTTTAAATACTACATAAATTATTGTATATAATCTCTGAAGATTTTTATATAAAGAAACAATAAAAGACATCATTGTTAAGTTGATGTTATAGTCCAATAATATTCACAAGTAAATGGTAACTGTCCAATGGTCTTTTTAGGGGCAAAATAGATATAAATCGCACCTGTCCAATGGCGTAAATCTGTTGGACGTAAATTAGCGGAGACCAATGAAATCAGTCTCCTTAACATTTTTTATGATAATTTCTCTAGTATAATACCTGAGGTTTCAGCATAAACATTAACTCTCCGAGTTGATTTGCGGTTTGTCTTCGTGCCGGACCGGTTGCGGTTACGACCAGAAAGCTGATAGGACGTGTCCTCAAAAGCCTTGGTAAATTAGAAGAAGTTTAGGGTACTTTGTGCAAGGAGCAGAAGGCCTGAATGGATATATCGTTGGGCACATCCTCACGTTGATAGAGTTTTCAGAACGCTTCCAATTTTGTTTCTTTCAGGTATCCGATTTGCGTTTGGCGTAACACAAGCAAACTTGGGGCTGCTCTCACTTAGCGCAGATTGTGCTGATGTCATAACTTACGGTGTATTAGTTAACGACCACAAAGTTTGTACAAATTTTTTTTAGCCTACCAAACTACGCTATTGGACAGGGACAATTAGTTGTTTATGGAATTTCGTTTTTTAGTTTTTCTCTTAATATCGTACTGCTGATTCCATCAGTATGCTCAAGATAGCACACTTCACATCCTATTTGTGCAAATTCTTTTTCATACCTTTTCCAGGACTCTGTCCCCTTCCAATCAGAACCAACGAAAACTACATTTGCTCCTAATTGTTTAACCATTTTTAGTTTATCCATGTCAGTTTGAATGACTACCTTATCAACGTATTTAATCGATTGCACAATCTGTAGTCTTGAATTTAAGTCGATTATAGGATATTTCTGTTTGCGCTCAAAACACAATTCATCAGAAGTTACTCCTACAATTAAAGTTTCGCATTGACTTTTAGCTTTTTTTATGATATTTAAGTGACCAATATGAAACATATCATAAACACCAGAAGTGTAACCTACCTTATATTTTTTCATAAGATTCATTATTATTATCAAATACAACATCACCTACAAAAAGGACCTCTCTCTTGTTAAAGTTGTAACTTCATCTAAACACCATAACAAATTTTTAACAATCGTCTCACTATAATACTATTGTAACATATATAGATCTTTAGTTTTTTCGCTCATGGGGTTTATCATTATTTTGATTCCTCTCAAATTCAATTGCTTTTCGACTGTAAATAATACTTATTGCTATGAATGATAGAATATAATATATTGAATAGAAAATCAACATAAGATCAAAAGTGGATGTAAACAACGCAACGAACAACCAAGGCATAAAAATTCCGGAAACACCAAGATTCTTATCGATCTGTTCTCTGATATATGCAAAACTTCTTCTATCTTCGTTATCTTTTAATGTAATCTCTTCTAACTGATTTAATTCCTTTTTCGCAACGAAATAACAATTTAAATATTTCTGATGAATTAATCTCATATAAAGATTACACATTCCAGCTAATCCACCTATAACAAGAAGCCAATATCTCAAGTTCTCTGGTATGAATAATGATGTATGAAAAGCTGCTACTGAGATTCCTAATGTTGTCACTGAAAATGGACCATATCCAGCTATAGCATCAAAAAAATCTCCCATATAGCTTTTGTGTTTTTTAACTCGAGCTATATTACCATCCACACAATCTAGTACTAACCATAGATTTGTCAGAATCACACCTGCAAGCAAAAACCCAAAATTGTTGATAGCTAAGCATATGGCTGCAACAAATATAAGAATCCATGATAGTATTGAAACCTCATTTGCTGACCACCCTGAATTTATAAAAATATAAGTAACAGGGAAAGACGCTCTCCGTACCCATAATTGCACCCAAAATGAACTTCTACTATTTTTCTTCTTAGTTAAAGAAGAAGTTATGTCTTTCATTGAATATTTCATTTTTTTTAATTTAAAATTTCATTATAAATTTTCCACATCTCGTTTAACGCATTATTAATATTAAATTTTTTCACTACCTCCTTTCCCCTCATACCCAATTTACTTCTTAGATTCTCATCATTGGCTAATTTATCTATATATTTTGAAAAGCTATTTATATCTGAGGGAGAACACGCAAATCCAGTTTCTCCATCAATGACATAGTCTATGATCCCATGCACATTACTTGATATTACAGGAACACTAGCAGCTAAGGCTTCAATTCCAGCTAATCCCAATCCTTCAATAAAAGATGGAAAGGCACTGATATCGGCTGTATTACATAATTCAGGAATATCATTTCTAAAGCCAAGGAACTTAACATTATCTTGAATATTATATTTTTCAGATAAAACTTTTAGTTTCCCCATAAGAGGTCCCTTTCCACATATAACATAATACAGTGCAGGATTCTTTAACTTTGCTAATGCTTTGATAATGACTTTATGATTTTTTCTTGGAATAATTTCCCCAATAGAAAGAATCATCACAGCATTTTCTGGAATTCCTATTTTCTTTTTATACTCCTTTTTGTTTATTTTACAATTTTGGATTCTATCTAGATCAACCCCAACACCTGGAATGTATTTTACATTTGGACAATAAAAACCTTTTGCCCGGTTATAATCTTCTTTGTTAATTGTAACTAAATAATCGCAATATTTAGACATTATTTTTTCAATTGGATAATATATAATCCAATTTATTTTAGGAGATGCATTGTGAAAATGAAAGCCATGGCAAGTATACATTACGATCGAACCCCTCTTGCGAGCTTCTATTGAGGCCAATCTAGTCATTATACTTACAGTTGGAGTATGAACATGAATTAAATTAAAATTATTTCCGTCAATTATCTTTTTTAATTCTTTGTAAGCAGTATAGTTTTTTATTGAAAACGGAGAGCGAGCAAAACTAATATTATGCAATATAACCCCTTCATTCTTAATTTTATCAATATATTTTTTTGTTCTTTCTATATCAGTATCGTCAAAATAGTTTAAATTACAAGCTACATGAACCTCATAATTACAAGTTTTATTAAGATAATCGATATTTTCTTTGTTAAACCATTCAATAAACGATATTACTGAACATACAATCAATATTTTCTTTTTCATACTTTTATTGTTTACACTACAATTCTCTTTTTATTTTCTACTCTCTTCATTAGTCTATATTGATTCTTTTCAGACATTCCAGAAATTCTATCATATAATCCACAAAAGGACCAAAAAAAGAATAAACATGAAAAATTAAAATAGCATACTTCCACCATCGAATACCCTAATATCACCCATATTGACAGCTTTAAAGCCCTTGAGATATTTTGACGCAAGTTCCTATTTTTTAATTTAAATACGTAATAAATTGCCAATCCATATATAATCGTACCAATAATACCACTTTGAATCAAATAATCTAACACTATATTATGCACTCCAGCTTGCACCACCTCATATCCGAGATCATAATCTTCAACACCGAGACCCGAACCCCAAATGGGATTCTCTATAAATTTTACAAAACCAAGTAAAAGAAGATCCGTCCGCCCTGCCGTAGCCCTAGACCAGAAATAAATATCATTTATAGTTGTCTCAAATAGTAAAATTTGCACTGCTGGAATACAAAGTATTATTAGGAGTATTAGAGTAAGTGTTAGACTAAATTTTAGGATTGCTGTTTTTGACAATCTTCCATATTTTTTTTCGTATAGTATTAGTACCCACCATCCAATAATAAATATAGTTGCCCCTCGTGATTGAGTCAACAAAATACCTATAAATATAATAACGTTATACCAAGAAAATGCATAGGTGCTCGAAGAAATTCTTAATCTTATAACTAAAATCGACAAAAGGATAACAGCAATTATATTAGAATGAGCTGCTGGAATTCTTAAATAATTCTTATAATCAGGAGATGAAAATGAATATCCATTAATAATTACTGTATAGAGCTCTTGTATTACTAAAATTATAGCAAAGTACGAAATCAGCTTTATTATATTTATACAATTTCCAGAGAAATTTCTATATATATAATAGAAAAAAGGCATAACTAACACCATCGAATAGTGATATAAAAATGTCTCGTCAACTGCTACTCGACCTTGAAATACAGCCAATAAATCATAGGCAGCCTTAAGTATTAACAACATAAATACCTTATTAAAGGTATTTTTTTTTATCCCGACTTTAAATAAAATAACTACAGAAACAATAATACTTAATACAAATAAGTAGAGACTTTTATTATATGGTAAATAGAAACCTTGTATAGGCACTGCTCCTGACGACTCTATTTCTACAAAAGCTATTATAAATAGAGAAAGAATTGTATATACAATAATAATAGAATTAACCTTTAGACTCAAAGATTTATTTATAGACATATATTGTTATTTTATCTACTTTTTTTTAATTGTTCTATGAGATATGTGTGCAAAGAATCAGCATTATGGTTATTTTTTAACAATATCCGGGCTTTTTGTTTACATTCATCGCAACTATTATTATGAACAAACTCAATAGCCTCATCTATTAATGTTTCTTCACTACAAACAATAGCAGAATTGTTGGATTTTAAATATTCTATTCCAGCTTGTCCTTCTGGACCAATAGCCAAAAATTTTTTCCCCGATGCAAGAAATTCAGGTATTTTAGTTGAAATTGAGAATCGAGTTCTCACATATATTTTGGGATCAAATGACTCTATATGAAGTACTATATCCGATTTACTAATTTCGGAATGCAATTGTAAGGAATCTACAAAACCCTCATACTTAATATTCCTACATTCAATTAAAGAACTAATCTCATCCCTATATATCTCATTCGCATATATACTTAATTTTGAATTTGGATATTTATTTTCCAATATACGACCTACTCTTAGAAGAGTTTGCCATCGATTTAATCCTAAACTACCCGCATATATGAATCTTAAGCCATTAGAATCCTCGGTGGTTTTATTACTTGTTGGTTCAGAACTATTATTTATACAATTCATTTCAATATAAGGCGTATACAGCACATGGATTTCTTTTCCAAACCATTCACTATAAGCCTTACTCATTTCACACGAACAGGAGAATACCTTATAAGAAGATCTAATAATTTTTTTTATGTAGTATTGCAACCATTTTCGTCTAACAGACTCGATTATACTATTATTTTTTTTTTCACTATAAAAGTCATCCATCAAATATGTAATTATGGGAATGGAAAACTTTTTAGAAATTTCCAATGCCAGCCTATATGGAAAACAATTATATCCTGGTGCTAAAAAAATTGCGGTAGGTTGATTTTTTTGCAACCACTCCATTAGACTCTTTTTATTTAGTCTTCCAATCTTCCACAAACAATCTCTAAACAATAATTTATTTGTTGTTTTATCCCCCCTAAGAAGATATTCCTTTTTCTTTTCTTCTATTTTGAAATCGCTAAACTTCATTTCTTTTCCTGCACGACTCGAATACAAAGACTTCAATACTTCTCCATCAGTAATTCGATACCAAGATTCGCAAAAATCTTTGTTAGGAGCTATAGGATTAAAAAAAAATTGAAGCAGTTCGGATTTTTTAAATTTATTAAATATTGAAAAGAGTGTTTTTCCTACATTATTCGTGTCATTTATTGCCAGATGGCTGATTATTAATATTTTTTCCATCTTTTCATGAATTTTTCCAATTTAAAAGTTTTGAATAAGTGTCTAAATAGTTGCTTGTCATTGCCTCCTTTGAATACATAGAATGAGCTTTTTTTTCTATATCTATTCTATTGACTGCTTTTGTCATTTTAAGTTTTAACTCAATAGCATTTTTTAGATTATTGATATCCCCATAATTCACAAATTCAGTGTATTCTTCAATTGCAATACTCTCTGGACCACCCGACTTATATCCTACCAATGGAGTTCCACAAGATAGACTTTCAGCAACTATCATGGAAAATGTTTCTCTTTTAGACGAGAGCAATGTTAAGGAACTGGCATTGTATAATTCTGCTAATTCATTCTGATTTGAAGTACGCCCCCAAACCATCACATTACTAGGAAGATCTTCTATTTTACCTAAAAAATTGCAAGCAACCACAAAGTTAAGATTAGGTAAGTTTTTAGCAACTTCTCTAATCCAATATCCTCCTTTAATAGAAGTTTTATCAGTCGTAAATTCTGCAGTAACATGAAGTACTATAGGTTTGTCTTTTGGTAATCTTTCAAACACGTTATTTGAAATTGGTCTTATTTTAAACACATCCGTATTCACCCCATTCATAACTGTAGTGTTTGTAAATCGACCCAATGTCAGTGATTCCTTAGATCTTTTCTCTACCCATGGTGAAACCGAAGTAATAATAAGATTATTGACACTAAACTTATCAAAAGCAGCTTTATACCTATTCCATTCTATTTTAGACACATCTAGTCCAATTTTACTTTTTAAATTATCGCATTCATAACATCCAGTTTTCCATTTAAGGCAATCATAAGCATACCCACATCCTCCAGTATAGAAATACTCTGCATGATTCGTGAGAACTGTTTTAATATTATTTTCTGCTAAATATTCAAGCGTTTTAAACAGATCAATTATATAGCCATTAGGACAATGTATGTGTACAATATCGGGATGCCAAGTCTCTACAACCTTCTTAAACCTTAAATAAGAAAATGGCGTAAAGACTCCATGCAGTATTCCTGTCATCCTACTAATAGCAGCGTTTAATTTTCTTTCTCCCTCACCGCAAATTCGTTCATAACCATAAGTCTTTATATGATCATTTGCGCCATAGCAAATTAAACATTCATTACCATTAGACTCAAGGACATTCTTAATATCTGTAACAATTTTCCCCGTACTTCCAGAGATTCCATTTACATTCAACATTAAGACCTTCATAATAAATATTCAGTCAAAAAAGATTTCAAATCACCCTAAAATTCAACTATAAATTCCATTAAATTTCATTTGGTATCATAAAATCATATAGTTAATGATTTTTTCTCCAAACCATCTTATTGATAAGGACATTATAGGATTGAATTAATCTTACAACTTTGTCCGAGACATTCTCATCTGTATATGCTTCAACAGGAGATGGAATAAATCCTGTTGATTGCATTTCAACCGCCATTTTTACTGCTTGGATTACTGCATCTGAAGTAATTGAACCAATTACAAAGACTCCGCTATCCAATGCTTCCGGTCTTTCGGTTGAAGTCCTAACTGAAACTGCTGGAAAGTGCAAATAAGCACTCTCTTCTGGAAGTGTTCCACTATCTGATACTACACAGAAAGCATTTTGTTGAAGCTTATTGTAATCCATAAAACCAAGAGGCTTATGCTGGATAACTCGTTTGTCAAATTTGAAACCTCTTTTCTTTATATATTTTTCAGAGCGAGGATGGCAACTATAAAGTACAGGCATATTATAGTATTCTGCCATAGAGTTCACTGCGTTCATTAACGAATAGAAATTTTCTTCTATATCAATATTCTCTTCACGATGGCTTGACAGAAGAATATATTTCTTAGATTCCAAGTTAAGTTCTTCAAGAATGTTGCTTTTCTCTATTTCATTAGCATGAATTTTCAACACTTCTGCCATTGGAGAACCAACAACATATGTGTATTCCGGTTTAACTCCAGATTCGAGAATGTACCTTCTTGCATGCTCCGAATAACAAAGATTGACGTCACTTGTCACATCCACGATTCGACGTATAACTTCTTCTGGAAGATTTTCATCTTTACAACGATTGCCTGCTTCCATGTGAAAGACTGGAATCTTCAAGCGTTTTGCAGCAATGACAGAAAGACAAGAATTTGTATCCCCAAGCACTACTACCGCATCTGGATTGACCTCTGCCATCAGTTCATATGATTTGGCTATAACATTCCCCATTGTCTGACCAAGATTCTCTCCCACCACCCCCAAATAGTAATCTGGCTTTCTTAGGCCTAAATCTTGAAAGAATACCTCATTTAGAGTATAATCGTAATTTTGACCAGTGTGTACGAGTATATGATCAAAATATTTATCTGACTTTTTGATTATTTCAGACATCTTTATTATCTCTGGTCGGGTGCCCAAGATAGTCATCAGCTTAAGCTTCTTCATTTCAAATTGTAATGTGGATAAAGTTCTTTGTGATTTAAAGTCCATTCCGCTGCGTCTGCTACCATCTTTTCATAATCGGGAATTTCATAAGAGAACTCAAATTTTGTTCTCTTTAGGGACTTATCTGCCGAAACTCCTTCAATAGGATGAATTGAAAGTTTGTTCTTTCTGAAGTACTTATTAAATAATTTCAGTAAATCATATTTATTTATGCTCTCAGCAGGAACAGTGTTGTATAATCCAGTTGCCCTTTCTTTAGCGGCAACTTCCATTGTCTTTGCAAGTTGCAGGGTTGTCTGTCCTGTCCAAATTGCACCTGTATAACCATTAATATCACCAGATTGCTGCATGAACCAATTAAGCAGTCCTATCCCTTTCTGATTGATATCAGGCCCCACAATAGAATTACGTAAGGTTATATTCTTATCATCGTTCAGCTCACCGAGAGCTTTACTTCTATCATAGAATGTAGTACCATCAGGAATATCCTCTTCCGTATAATTCCCCTTTTTTCCAGAGAAAACGCAATCTGTACTCATATGGATCACTTGTGTTCCTACCGCATTTGCAGATTCTGCAACTACATGAGGAAGGTAACTATTAAGCATAACCGCAAGAGGATGATTATTTTCTGCGAACTGATTCAAAATACCTATGCAATTAATTACGGAATTGTATTTTCCCGTTTTAATTATATCTGAAAGATTTTTGAAATCTGTCGCATCACCTGCTATACTTTTTTTGAGAAGTTTCGACTTTTCTAAAGCAAAACCTGTTACATCATGCCCCTGCTCCTGAAGATAAAGAGAAATCTGGTGACCGGCCATACCGTTACACCCAAGAATCAAAAATTTCATATTAATATTGTTATTCGCTTCGAATTTCACGTTTTGTATCTGCCTCAATCATTCCTAAGTCTGCTTGAATAAATCTGAGGCGCATCAGTTGTTCCTTCATGCCTTCCACATCAAGTCTATCAGTATTATGACTGTGGTATTCTTCCACCGTGGTTAAACTTCCATTCCCTTCTGTGAAATACTTATCATAGTTTAGATCTCTTGTATCAGCAGGTATTCTATAGTAGTTTCCCATATCTATAGCCTTAGCCATCTCCTCTCTTGTAACAAGAGTTTCATACAGCTTCTCTCCATGACGAGTACCTATAACCTTGACTTCAGTCTCCCCATATTTAGGATCAACTTTGGAATATATTTGTTTCAAGGCTTCAGCCAGGGTGTCAAGAGTAGCAGCGGGTGCCTTTTGTACGAAGAGGTCTCCATTGTGGCCATGCGTGAAAGCATAAATTACGAGATCGACCGCATCGTCAAGGGTCATCATAAAGCGGGTCATATTTGGATCAGTAATGGTAATAGGCTTGCCCTCCATCATCTGCTCTACCCAAAGAGGAATTACTGACCCACGGCTTGCCATGACATTTCCATAGCGAGTGCAACAGATTGTAGTAGGAGCTCCCTCTCCCAGTTCACGACCTTTGGCTATTGCTACTTTCTCCATCAAAGCTTTAGAGATACCCATTGCATTGATTGGATAGGCGGCTTTATCGGTTGAAAGCACCACAACATTCTTTACACCATTATCAATTGCAGAAAGAAGGACATTGTTGGTACCCTCCACATTGGTTCGTGTAGCTTCGATTGGGAAAAACTCACAACTTGGCACTTGTTTCAATGCAGCTGCGGAGAATACATAGTCTACTCCACGCATGGCGATATCAACCGACTCCTTGTTGCGGACATCGCCAATGTAATACTTCACCTTAGGATTTTGAAGACGATGACGCATATCATCTTGCTTCTTCTCATCGCGGCTTAAAATACGAATTTCCTTGATATCTGAATCAAGAAAACGACGGAGCACGGCATTGCCGAAACTACCAGTACCTCCTGTAATCAGAAGGATTTTATCTTTGAAGATTGACATTGTATAATAATATTTATTTTTTTAAAGATTCATAAACAATCTCGGTTGCTTCTTTGATATTCTCAATGCAAGGAATTTTTTGTGATACCTCATTGTGAAGTATTTTTTTAGAAATCTGAACAAGCCGATTTTTATATTTCCCCGTATTATATTTTATTTTTTCAAAAATATAATTGCGTTTAGTTAATCCATATTGATTGCCCAATAATAATAATCTATCCCTAAATTGCGGATACATTATTGACAGCTTTACTATAAACCTTCTAGCGTCAAACCTCTCATATAAATCTTGACGATTCATATCTTTCAACGCTTGCATTCCAGACTCGGCCCATATTGTTTCAACGGTATAAATATATGGAATTTTTTCAATCCAATTATAGGATTTATGTCCTCTAAAATGTGGAGCGTCTTTGAGTTCTCCTGTATGCTTTCCTGTGGCTGAATCACTCGATCCACTTGTTGGACATATCCCCGATACCGTAATAGGATTATTATAGGTATATAAATTTGTAACAGTACACGCCAAACATACACTCATATACATGTCAGGAGTAAGTCCTGAAAAATAAGAACCAGTTTTATCTTTTATTTTATCAAGTATATCTTTTCTGACAATTCCATGATAAATTCGAGGAATATTTAGTGATTGATAGTCTTGAAAGCCATTATCAACTAATTTTATTAAATTTTCTTCTACTTCCAATGAAAGGTATTTTGGCGTTTTAAACTTTGTTGTGGTCAAACATCCGTTTCTATAGATTTCTTTGATTGGTCTATCAGATGGCCAAAAATAGCTGACTAATCTCGGAAGTATGGCTTCTATTTTATTTTCATAGGCATATTTTACTACTTCAGTTATGTTGGGAAGTACTGTATCATCGTCTCCAATCATACATACGTATTTCCCATTTGTTAATTCAATTGCTATACTAAAGTTATCAACAAATGATATAGTCCCCGCGGAATAATTATACACTATTCTACTATCATTAATCTTTTCTATATAATCTTTCAATAAGGGTAAGTCACTATTATCTTGAATTACTAATTCTGTATTCTTAAGATTTAGAGACAAAATATGTTTGATTACTTCAATGCAATACTTTTGTCTATTTTTAGTGGGAATCACTATAGATAATAAAATAGAATTCGAACTCATTTATTTATGTTATTTATTATTAAGCAAAACTCGCTTAAATAGTTTTATTTTTGCTGAACTAAAGATCTTATTTTATCAAACAATAGGCTTAAATACTCCAGACACAACTCGTTCTTAAACGATATTAAGATCAGCAAATAACCTATACCAAAAAAGGCCAACTGAATTGGTAACAAAATAAAAGTAGAGGCAGATAAAAAGTTTATACCAACGCTTGTTACTGCACATATTATTGAGGCCAATAATACCTGTTTATTGCTCTTATTATTAAAATTATAATTTATATATTTTGCACCCGCTATCAAACATATGATTAACACTGTTATTTCTCCACTTAATCCCGATATTGCTGTTCCATTTTGCCTAAGGAGTGGAATTAAGAATAGATTTAAAATTATATTAATCATGCCTCCTATTGTCGTTGCGATAATCACTATTTTTTCTTTATTTTGTGTATATAATATTTGAATAGCAATAATAGTATTAATCGCTGAAAAAAATAGTGTTGGGGCACTTATACGCAATGTAAGAATAGCTGGCAGATATTCATTTCCAGAAAAAACAGGTATTAAGTTAGGAGCCACAACGATTAAACATATTGAAATTGGTATGGCAAGACTACAGATTACATTTAAGGATTTATTTTTTAACTTATCGTACTCTTCCTGTTTCCCAGCGACGTAATAATTGGACATTCTAGGTAATATAGCCATACATAATGCACTTGTCAATGCGTTTATTGCAGTTATAATTCTAGTTACTGAAGTATAGTATCCTACATATACATCATCAGTCATGAAACCCAACATGACCGGATTGATATTGACATACAGACTTATAGCTACATTTAAGATAAAAATTTTGAATGAAGATTTTAAATGCGGAGTTAAATTTAAATTTCGCCAGTTTTGATAATTGAAAATTGAAAATTTTCGTAAGCGGAAAAAATTAATTAAATAATTACCAACTTGACCTGCAACCAGAATTATTGCATAAGCATATAAATCGTTCTTTGAGCTCACAAATACAAATAGAGCAATCAAAGATAGCAATCTAAATATTAAAGATCTTATAGTGATATACTTAAAATCTTCTACCGCTTGGTAAAACCATGTTACACCTATTACATTAAAAAAAATTGAGAGACTTAAAAGAAGGAATAGAGGCCAATCTGCATAAATTTTTTTTACCGTTATAATTAGAATAAATACGATAATATACCCAATAAAACTTAAGAAGGCATGTAGAACAAGTATTTCAACCGTTGCTTTATTTCTGGATTCCTCATTGTCTCTGTAACGAGCAATCTCTCTTACGGCATATAAGGGAATTCCTAAAGCACATAATAAAACGATATAATTAATTATAGATTGATAAAATTGTATTATACCGACTCCCTCAGGAAGTAGTATTCTTGATACATATGGAAAAGTGATTAGTGGGAATAATAATCCCACTACGGTATTAATCACATTTAAAACTACATTACCCTTAATTGAGGCCATATTTTTAATCTATCAATCGTAAGGTAAGCGTCCCAAAAGACGTATAGGTTAAGGGAAACTGCCGTAAGCGTCCAAAAAAGACGTATGGGTTAAGGGAAACTGCCTTTTGGGCAGTT
>CAZGGB010000056.1:0-19161 GCA_964525115.1 uncultured Sangeribacter sp.
AAAAGAAGTCGTTGCCAGCGGTATTGTTGCTGAGAAAGTGCCGTCTTCAGCTATTGGTATAGCTAAGGTTGAGTGTTCGTTAATAAGATTATTATTGAAGTATACTAGAAAGTTGTCAGGGCATGATTCTTTATTATAGTCCTTTATTAATCCATTTACTTTGGCTATACCTGACTTAAGGGGATCTGTTGTTTGACCAGAAACAGGCAATGCCAACAAAGCACTTACCAACAAGAAGAGTATGCTAAACATTAATATTTTCTTATTCATAACTATTTATTTTTTGAGGTGTTCGATGGGGTCGATGTGGCTATTGTGCAGAAACACTAATGGCGTGGAGATATTCTGGTGCAAAATTAAACCATAGTTTAAGACGGTAATGATCCAGATAGCAAGCTTTTAGTATTTCAAGAAACATACATACTTATTTTAGAGGTTCTATTCATTTATTTAAGTAGTTCACAAAAATTAAACGATATATGAAAAACAAGCAGCTTGAAAGATCTTGACATGATAACTGCGGCTAATCTTGGCCATCTTGGCATTGTCGTTCAGTCGCTTAGCTGGCTAAGCTCCTTCACTCCGCAGCCAACCTGCCTCAAGATTATCTCGCATTTATCAGATCATTAATTTTGGCGATCTACTTACGAGCTGCTTTAAATTGCAAAGTTACTATTATATTTTTGAAAATGCAATTGTTAATGCGATATTTTAATAGCGACATGACCTTAATTGGATATTTAAGGAATTGGCTTCAACACGGATTCGGCTTCGCCGTTGATGTCGCCGATGGCGGCGGATTTGGCGCGGATTTTATTATTTCGGTGCTTTGTAATTGCTTCCGAAATACTTTTTGCGACTCGGGCATTCGCACGCGGAGGAAAGCTGAGCAGCGGCTTCGCCTGCTATCGCGGATAATATGTGAAAATGGAATTATTCTTTGAGGTAGTCGATGGGGTCGGCGTGCATGATGTCGCGGATTTTTCCTGAGATGGTGAAGTAGATGGAAATGATGATGATCAGCAATGCCGAGGCGTATGCTATCGAGAGATCTGCGACACTTAGGAATTTACGGTAAGGCATCCAATCGGATACAATAATGTATAAGGACAAAGTTATCAGTATTGCCACAAAGAATATCCAAATATATGAGCGCACAAATATCATGGCTATTACCTTGTGGCTGGCACCATTGAGTTTCCGAAGAGCCATCTCCTTCCTACGGCGACGTGTGTCGAGAGCTATTCCGGCATAAATTCCAGCCAATGTAGTGATGACGCTGATCACAGATAAAATATATATGACATACATCATCGTAGTCGTCAAATTATAGTCTGGAGCCAGATCATTGAAACTATTCTCTATGGTAAGGTCAATTCTGGAAGGACAAACATCCTTGAATATACCTTCAATTGCATTCTTGGTTTCATTCTCTCTACCTGCTTTTGGAAGGATTATCCTATCGTAATATGAATCAGATCTTGAGGCATCGGTGATGATTACGCTTTCTCTGGATTGAGCAGTGGAGAAAGGAATCTTATCATATACTCCTTTCACTTCATATTCTCCCCCGTTATTATCGGGCAATCTTACAGTCTTGCCGTTCCAAAGATTCTTGTCTTCGAGCATCTTTTTGAAATCCTCACTTATCAATATATTCCTATCGGGATTCACTTCACCGGGCAGTTTCTTTATCTTTAGGTCGAAGTAATCCACAACATCCTTTCCAGTTTGATAATATAGAGTGAATACAGAAGAATTGTCGTAAGAATCAGGATCAAGAGTTGTCATAAAATTATAATATTTATATACTTTCTCTACTGATTCCAAAGACTCAATGCGTTGATATATTTCATGTCTCTCTTCCATGGAGATGCCACTTAATCTGACAGAAAGACACCTCTTGTATCTGTCGATTTCGTCAGGGATTCCGTGAAACTCCTTCAGACCCTTACCCGCCATAAAAAGTAAAATAGAAACGGAGATAAAAAGTATACTGACACATATCTGAAGTGTTAGTCCTACATTCCGGAGATGGTGCTTAGGCAAAGGTTTCATGCGCAGAGCAAGCCCTGTCTGGTCGCGGCGTATGCGCCAGATAGTAAATGTCACTGCTACAATGCTTAAAAATATCAGTATGACTATTGTGACAGATGCGATTGGGACTGCATCTGAAAAATCGACTTTAATTTGCTCAAATATTGTGCTATAATGAGTGATAAAAAAGTCTGACACGGTGTATATTAGGGCTATGGTAAGGAGGAAAGTCAGCGAGAGCACTATCATAATTTCTGTTAAGAACAGAATGAACAAGGATTTGAAACCACCTCCTACACAAGTCCTCAATGCCACTTCACGTTCTCTCAGTCTGAAGAGTTGAAGTTGTTGTCTCATATAATTGGAGAAGGATACAACGACGAATAGAAACAGAAACAATATCATCCAGAATTGATCTGTCATAATCTTCTTTTCTTTTTCACTGTACTGTTGCCATACATTGAGCAATTGCTTATCATCATCAGTAAAGATTTCATTTAGTTCCTTTGCAAGAGAATCTCGAGATGCACCTTCACGCAAGACGAAAAGACACGAAACCCTACTATCCTTCGAAAGATGATCTGTAGGTATGAATATCTGACATCTTGTGGGTATGATTTCGTTTGAGAAGTGCAGGGTCTCAATGACATCTTTTATCACAAAATTCCGATTGACATTTGAGCCATTGTATGTTGTAAAATCAAGGTTTATATATTTGCCGATTGGATTCTTTCCTTTAAACAGTCTCTTAGCTAACCAATCGGTTATAATTACCTCGTTGTCAGATATAGGGCTGGCTTTTTTGCCGGAAATGGTAGATCGGATTCCCATAAAGTTCATGAAATCCGTATCGGTTGAGGTCCCGACAGAATACATTGAGAGTTCATTGTCACTACCGGAATCCGAAGTGATTTTCATGAAGTAAGTAGTTCCTTCTGTGAAATGTATTTTTTCAGCATTTTTGAATTGATGGTTGGCTATCAATTCAAAGTCTTCATGATTTATGTATTGAGAATTATCTTTAGTACGTATTTGCTCTACTCTCTTTGCGTATGGTTGGTCGAACAAAGGAGTTGGCTTGATTGTCAATATCATAGACGCACACATTCCCAATAATGTGAGGCTGACAGCCATCGCACAGATGCTGATGGCGGTCTGGGTCTTGTATTTTCGGAGATTCCGTAGGGAAATCTGAATGTAATGAAGAATCATAATTTAAATTTTAAGTTTCGCTTGTAAAATATCTCACGCAGAGGTCGCAAAGGCGCAGAGATTCAATATTTTGTGAAGCTTCGCGACTCGGTTTTGGCAAGCTCGCAATGGTTTTCGGGCTGCTACGCATCGCCCGGAGAACGCAGAGAAATTGCGCAGTTCCTGCGCTAAGGAGATTTAGGCAAGATTATTCTTTGAGGTAGTCGATGGGATCGGCTTTCATTATGTCGCGGATTTTCCAGGCTATGGTGCAGGCGGTGACGGCAAGGAGAAGCAGAAGCCCTATGAGATATGACGGAAGAAGATTTGATATGGCGATTCCTTCAAAAAAACGCTGCATGAAGGCATCAAATATGATGTAGCATAGGGGGAGTGCTATTATGGCTGCTACTCCTACTATCCAGATATATGTGCGCATAAAAATCGTGGCAATTATCTTTTTGTCAGCACCGTTGAGTTTTCTCAGTGCCATTTCCTTTCTTCTGCGGCGCGTATCGAGTGAGACACCGGCATATATGGCGGCCATTGTGGTCAGAACACTGATGGCAGAGAGAATATATATAATGGAGATCATGGCATTCTGGACATCGTAGTGGAATGCTTCGAGATCATAGAAACTTTCGGTCTTCAAGTCGATGCGCGAGGGGAGAACTTCTCTGATTGCATTCTGGACATCCCTTTTTGCTTCCTTTTCCATGCCGGATTTGGGGAATATTATCCTGTCGTAAGCAAAAGCCATTGGCTCAGATGTATCAAATATGACTATGTCGTTTCGATCATCGTACATTTCGAACGGAAGGCAATCAAATACACCTTTCACATCATACTCTCCATACTGGGGAATCTCTATAGTTTTTCCGTTCCAGAGATTCTTATCCATCAATGTCTGGCGAAATGCTTTGCTGATCAATACGTACTTATCAGGATTGACATTTTTGGCGATATCCTCGGTTTTCAAATTGTAGAATTCTACTCCATCCATTCCTTTTTGGAAAAGCAAATTTAAGACGACATAATCAGTCTGCTCCTCATTGAACGGCATGAATCTTCTTACAAGAGCGAATTTAAATACTTTCTCAACAGTTTTCAAAGATTCCACTTTATCGTAGATTTCTTCGGATTCTTTATCGCTGACAGAGTGCAACCTGAGCTTTTGATATTTCTTATAGATGTCCATATCCGCCGGAATGCCATAACTATCCTTTATGCGACTTCCTGACATAAAAAATAAAATAGCAATACATGTGAAGACTACGCTTATCGTCATTTGAACTGTAAGTCCAATATTACGAATGCGATGTTTAGGCAATGGTTTCATTCTGAGGGCAAGTCCTGTTTGATCAAGGCGTATTCTTCTGACTGTTATTGCCACTACGATCAGGCTTATTGCAAAAAGGATTGCTGTAGCGATAAGAGCAATAGGAACAGCCTCTGTCAGATTATAGTTTTCGGATTCAAACATTAAAGTGTAGTGAGAAGCCAAAAATTCTGACAGGAAAAAGATAAGGATAAGAGTCAGTAGGAGAGTGAGCAATAAGACTATTGATATCTCAAATGAAAAGAGAATAAACATAGATGATGGCAAGCATCCTATACATCTGCGCAAAGCAACTTCACGTTCACGGAGTCTGAAAAGTTGCGTCTGTTGTCTTAAATAGTTGGAAAATGCCACCAATACAAACAGGAAAAGAAATATGATAATGGATTTGCGAACGTTCAGAGTATTTTGATCAGAGTAAATATCCGTTACAGGTAGCACTTTTATTATTTCGCTTTCTCCTAATAGTGCATTCAGTTCTTGAGAAAGATCATCAGGGGTGGCACCTTCCTTCAAAATGAAGAAACATTCCGTATCTCTTTTCAACAATTCTTCATCCGCTCCTATAAAAATTCCTTCCGGCAGACGAAAGAATGGATGTTTTGGTGAAGGATCTTCCATTACATCCTTCACGATATATGTCTTATCTAATGATTTATTCTCAGAATGATAATGACTCACATTGACACTTTTTCCGATAGGATTTTCCTTGTCGAATAATTTCTTTGCGAGTTTAGCTGTTATGACAGTCTCTCCATCGGCAAGTGTTCCTATCTCTTTGCCTGAATAGGCAGATTTAATACCTTGAAATTTAAGGAAGTCCTTGTCGATTAGAAAGCTTTCATTATAAAGGGAACGTTCGTCATCTTGAGAAGAATTTGAAGTAATAAGCATGGGGTTGCCTTCTCCAAATTCATAATAATGTATTTCATCCACACTCTTAAATGGATGGCCTACCAATAAAGAGAGCTTATCTTCTACTTTGTATCTGAATAGACGCCCATCTTCCTTTTCCTGGTTTAACTGTACAGTTCGGTCAGCGTAAGGTTGACGTAAAAGGGAGATTGGCTTTACCGACATCAGGATTGATGAGACTATTGCCATCAATGCGAGGCTGACAGCCATCGCGCAGATGCTGATGGTGGTCTGGGTCTTGTATTTGCGGAGATTCCGTAGGGAGATCTGGATGTAATGTAGTATCATTTTTTAATTCATAATTCAAGTTTCGCTTGTAAAATATCTCACGCAGAGGGCGCAAAGGCGCAAAGTTTCAATATTTTGTGAAGCTTCGCGACTCGGTTTTGGCAAGTTCGCAATGCTTTCGGGCTGCTGCGCATCGCCCGGAGAACGCAAAGAAATTGCGCAGTTCCTGCGCTTAGGAGGTTTATGCAAGATTATTCTTTGAGGTAGTCGATGGGGTCGGCGTGCATGATGTCGCGGATTTTCCAGGCTATGGTACAGCCGGTGACGGCTATAATGAGCAGTAATACGAAGAGATATGGAGGTATGATATTAGAGGTATAGACATGGAATTTAAAATCTAACACATCCAGCATTGGCATTCCGATCAATCCTAAGGGTAGAGCTATCACTGCCGCTACAACTATAATCACAATATATGTACGCACAAATATCATGGCGATCACCTTACGAGTTGCTCCATTCAGTTTTCTCAAAGCCATCTCTTTTCGTCTGCGGCGAGTATCGAGCGACACTCCGGAATATATCGCGGCGATTGTGGTGATGATGCTAATGATGGAGAGTATGAAGATGCTCGAGATCACAGCACTTATCATACTGTATGCACTTGGAGCGTATAAATTGAAATAGCTATCGGTAGTGAGGTCTACACGATTCGGGATCTCTTCCCTTATAATGTCCATTATTTTATTCTTTGCTTCACTCTGTTTTCCAGTCTTTGGAAGAATGAAGGGGGTTAGTTCTATTCCATATTGATCACAATCGGAATTACGGTCGGTTACGATCACGACTTTTCTTGAATATATTTCTTTAAGTGGCATCTTTTCGAAAACGCCCTTTATTTCGTAAACTCCGTTTTCACGGTCTGGCAACGTCACTGTTTTGCCATTCCACAGGTTTTTGTCGATGAGCATCTGTTTAAAATCCTCACTTATCAACACGTACTTTTCAGGATTCACTTTCCCGGGTAGTTCCGTTATTTTCAGGTCAAAGAAATCTTCCAAATCATCACTATTCTGATGATATTCGTTGTAAAACGATTGATTTGGGAATCCTTCATTAGGATCAAACGTAGAATACCCCGGTATAGAAAATCTATAGATTCTTTCCACCAAATCCAAAGTGTCAATACGAGTAAATACCTTGCCGGAGTATTCAGGGTCAGTATTAAGATTTAAAATAAATAAGGCTCTTTTGTATTTATCTACATTTTCAGGTATTCCGTATAAATCCCTGATAGTGTCGATCGAAAGGAAATATAATGAGGTCAACCATAGGAATAAGATACTTATCGTCATCTGCACAGTAAGTCCGACATTACGGAGTCGGTGTTTTGGTTGAGGTCTCATCCTGAGAGCAAGCCCTGTCTGGTCGCGACGTATTCTCTTTACCGTGAAGATCGCTGTGATCAAGTCTATTGCTATGAGTATGGCTGAAGTGATAACTGCAACAGGATAGGAATTGTCAAGACAGTAATTGTTGTCTTCTATCAGTGAATAATAGTTTGATTTTAGGTAACCTACAACAATAAAAATTAGCAACAGAGCAACTGCGAGAGTAAGCATTAACACCATAAGTATCTCGGTAGCAAAAAGCCAGAAAAGAGAGGTCGGTTGGCTGCCAACGCATGTACGTAGTGCCACTTCCCGTTCACGCAAGCGAAAGAGCTGCGTCTGTTGCCTGAGATAGTTGGTAAAGGATACCAGGACAAAGATAAACAGAAAAAACATTATATACTTCTTATTGGACGCATACTTGAATTCATTGTATTCTTTATAGTAGTCTTTTATGTTGCGCAAAAGAAAATCTTTAGAGGGAAGAAGATTCTCCAATTCCATTTGAAGTTCCTTTCTGTCGGCACCATCTCGCAATACAAAATACAGTAGGTAGTCCGAAAATGATATATTATCAGAAAAAAGGAAGATATGTTGATCAGTAAATCTAAAATCGTCGTTTGACGAAGGTCTTCTGATCACATCCTTGACAATATAATCACCGTCCATAAGATCTGAATAACTACTAAAATATGTGTTATGTAAAGTAATAGTCTTTCCTATAGGATTCTCATCCTTAAATAGTTTCTTTGCCAACCAGTCAGTGATAACAACCTCGTTGCTTTTGAAGTCGCTGAGTCTTTCTCCAGAATAGACAGATTTATCACCAAGGAATCTGAGATATCCGTTATCATTGAAGCCTCCATAAGCTGACAAGGAATGTTCTTCCTTGCCGGAAGGATTTGCTGAAACTGTAAAATTGATGACTCCTGCTGATGTTATATGAATTTCTTTTACACTCTTAAACTGATGTCCGGCTATCAAAGTTTTCTCAACTTCAGAAACAGTTTTGGAGTATTCACCCATTGTTAACTGTTCCACTCTGTCGACATAAGGCTGCTTGAGCAAAGATGGAGTATCAAAGGAAAGTATTATTGATGAGACTATGGCCATCAACGTGAGGCTGACTGCCATCGCGCAGATGCTGATGGCGGTCTGAGTCTTGTATTTGCGGAGATTCCTTAAGGAAATCTGGATATAATGGAGAATCATAATTTAAATTTTAAGTTTCGTAAACTCAACTTAAAGGGTTATGGGGTTAAAGGGACAATACTATGAAGCGCCTCTCCGAGGCTACAGTGCTTCTGCAGGGGATACCCCAGGCTGAAGCCTGGGGTTTTGGCTTGATTGTCAGGTCTCCGACCTGATCAGTGCTGGAAAGCTTGCGAAAATGGAATTACTCTTTGAGGTAGTCGATGGGGTCGACTTTCATTATGTTGCGGATTTTCCAGGCTATAGTGCATGAAGTGATGGCAATTATCAGCACGAGTGCAATAGCATAAGCTATGTCTATTTCTCCTGTGCTGATTCCGCTGAATACCTCATCTCCATTAAAAATATGATATAGGAAACCATCATAGAGCATGAAACACAAAGGGAGCGAGATAAGGACAGCCATAAATACTATCCATAAGTATGTGCGCAAGAAGATCATGGCAATCACTTTGAGTCCGGCACCGTTGAGTTTTCTGAGAGCCATCTCTTTTCTGCGACGCCGTGTGTCGAGCGAGACTCCGGCATAAACTCCAGACATAGTGGTCACTACGCTTATTGCAGCAAGAATATAGATGATCGTAATCAATATATTGATCATGTCATACTGAGGAGCAATGTGATTGTAGAAACTTTCTGCCTTTATATCTATACGTCCGGGAAGAACTTCGTTTATAACATTGTTGATTTCTTCCATTGCCTCCTTTTCTCTGCCTTCTTTGGGTAAGATTATTCTATCATAGAAAGATTCGTCCTCTTGTTGGAAATCCACATATTTTGCAACAAGGCAATTTTGAGAAGTTGTATGAAATGGTATTTTCTCTATTACTCCTTTCACATCATATTCTCCAAAATAAGGAAGACACACTGTCTTTCCATTCCATAGATTAAGATCAATCATCTTCTGCTTGAACTCTTCAGAGACAAAGATATATTGTCCGGGATCTTCGCGATCAGACTTGTCTTTTATCTCGATATCGTAGAAATCTACCCAATCTAAACCATTTTGATTGACAAGAGAATAGCTGAAATAATCATTCTTTTCCTCATCAAGTGGGAAAGAATTATAATATTCAAAAAACTTGTATACTCGCTCAACGGATTGTAAGTCTTCTACCTTATCGTAGATTTCTTTTGCTTGATCAGGTTTGATTCCGTTAACTCTTACACGCAGACATTTCTTGTATTTATCAATGTCTTTCGGTATTCCATAATACGTCTTCAGACTCGGAATTGACATGAAAAATAAGACTGTCACCCAAGTAAATATAAGGCATACGGTCATCTGAACAATCAGACCCACATTCCGAAGCCGATGCTTTGGGAGAGGTTTCATTCTTAGTGCAAGTCCAGTCTGGTCGAGACGTATTTTTCTTACTGACACAACCACTACCACTATACTAATCAGGAACAGAATTGCAGTTGAAATTAAGACAATAGGAATTGCATCGTCAAAATTGACATTAGATGCTTCCAACTGAGAAGGATAACGGTTGAGCAGATATCCTGTTACAGATGACGTAAGTGCAAGAGTCAATACCAAAGTTAAACCCAAGACGATTAATATCTCTGTAATGAAAAGAGAAAATAGTGAAATAGGTTGGCTGCCAAGACATGTACGAAGTGCTATCTCACGCTCACGTAAGCGAAAAAGTTGGGTTTGCTGTCTGATATAATTGGTATACGATACCAGTACAAACAGGAATAGAAATAAAATGACGCAATTGCGTATTATAGTTGAAGAACGATCATAATATGTATACTTGGCATTTAGTAAATTAACATCATCATTAGAGAGTAATTCCTTGAGTCCTTTTTTGAGATCTTCCCTTGATGCACCCTCACGCAATAAAAGATAGCATGCAGCATAATTGCCGTCGTTCAAGTGATCTTTCGATGTATAGATTTCTTCGTTTCCAGTAAGAATATTGTCATTGATCGATGGATCCTCCATTATATCCTTGATAATATACTTCTTGTCGAATTCTCTATTTGCATCCGGATAATAAAGATAGTGTATATCAAGTGATTTGCCAATAGGATTCTCTTTACCGAAAAGTCTTTTTGCCAATTTTTCAGTAATGACAACCTCATTGCTTGAAATAGGCTCAATTACTTTTCCCGAATAAGCAGATTTCATTCCAATGAATTTCAGGAATCCCCTATCTATATTCTTGGCCTGAGTTATCAGCGAGTGCTCATCTTTTGAACCGGAATTGGCAGTGGGGATGACCGCTGATGATGTTGGAAATTCAATGAAATGTATTTCCTCCACATTTTTAAACTGATGTCCTAGTATCAGCGATAGATTTTCTGCGCTGATATGTGTTGAGATTTTTTCAACTCTTTCTGCATATGGTTGACTCGTCAATGGAGTAGGGGTGATCAGTAACAGAAAGGATGTCACGATAGCCATCAACGTCAGGCTGACAGCCATCGCGCAGATGCTGATGGCGGTCTGAGTCTTGTATTTGCGGAGATTCCTTAAGGATATTTGAATATAGTGTAGTATCATAATTATTCTTTGAGGTAGTCGATGGGGTCGGCGTGCATGATGTCGCGGATTTTCCAGGCTATGGTGCAAGCTGTCACTATAAATACGAGTAACAGTATTATAAGATATGGCACGACGATGTTATTCGTGTCAACATAAAAACCGAAAGAAAACTCTCTAAGTTTAGGAATACCGATTAATCCCAATGGGAGTGCAATCAAGGCTGCTACTGAAATAATCAGGATATATGTGCGTACAAATATCATGGCGATCACTTTACGAGTTGCTCCATTCAGTTTCCTCAATGCCATCTCCTTGCGTCTACGGCGCGTATCGAGCGACACTCCTGCATAGATTGATGCCATAGTAGTGATTACGCTAATTGCTGACAATATATAGATTATTGCAATGATCGCACTGATCATGCTATAGCCTCTCGGAGCATGCATGTTGAAGAAACTATCGATCTTGAAGTCAATGCGCGAAGGCTGTTCATCTTTAAGTATTTTTTGAATTTCTTGGCGCGCTTCTTTATCTTTGCCAATAATGGGTACAATTATCCTGTTTGACTCGCCGTAGAAGTTGAAATTATTGGCTTTATCTTTGACAATAACAGCTTTTCTTGAATGTGGTTCTTTTAAAGGAATATTGTCAAACACTCCTCTCACTTCATATTCATTGTTATCTCGAAATGGGAGAAATATAGTTTTGCCGTTCCATTGATTCTTGTCAATGAGCATCTGCTTGAACTCCTCATTGATCAATACATATCTATCCGGATTAGTATTGCCAGGAAATTCTTTGATGTCAAGGTTATAGAAATCTACGATATCATTATTATTTTGATAATATTCTGTATATACCGATTGATTCGGAAATTCTTCAGTAATATCAAAAATACTAACTGCTTCCGTATAATTATACACTCTTTCCACAGATTTCAAGGTATCTATCCGCGCAAATATCTTGTCTGATTCTTCATTGGATAAGCCTTTTATATTTAAATACATACCTCTTTTGTACCTATCGATATCATCAGGAATGCCATACCAATCCTTGATAGAGTCGATCGAAAGGAAATATAGTGAGGTCAACCACAAGAATAGGATGCTGATGGCCATCTGAATTATGAGTCCCGCATTACGCAACCGATGTTTGGGCTGAGGTTTCATTCTGAGAGCAAGTCCAGTCTGGTCGCGTCGGATTCTCCTTACTGTGATTACCACTGCTATCACGCTGATTGCTGCCAGAATCGCAGTTGTGATAATGGCAATTGGATAAGACTTGTCTAAATAATAATTATCAATCAATGTACTATAGTTGATATTCAGGAAATTGATAACGCCAAAGATCAGCGCAAGTGCCAATGCAAGGGTCAAAACCAAGACCATTGTTATCTCAGTTGTGAAAAGTGAAAACAAAGATGCCGGTTGACTTCCAACGCAGGTCCGAAGAGCTATCTCTCGTTCACGCAACCGGAAAAGTTGGATCTGTTGCCTGATATAGTTGGAAAATGACACTAATACGAAGAGGAAGAGAAATAATATTATGCCTCTGCGTATGGCTAATGATTGGGTTTCATCGTATGTTTCCTTCACGTTGTGCAAGATAAAATCTTGTTTATTCAGCAGTTCTGCCAATTCCTTGTGAAGTTCCTCCCGAGTAGCACCATCACGCAAAACAAAATATAAATAACTGACGTCTTCTGGCAATCGATTTGTAAAGATATATAGATGTTCATTTTCAAACAAAAATCTGTTGTCAGACGCAGGTCTTGCTATCACATCTTTCACAATGTATTCACTCTGATTAAGAAGAGACCCTAAATAAGGCGATTTAAGTGAGATAGTTTGACCTATTGGATTCTCATTTTTAAATAGTTTTTTTGCCAACCAATCTGTGATAACTACCTCGTTGTCTTTAAATGAACTAACTATTTCTCCTGAATATACAGATCTCTCACCAAGAAAATTCAGATATCCATGGTCTTTTAATCCTCCATAGACCATCATAGTATGCTCATCCTTGCCGGATGGATTTGCCGTGACCATTATATTGAATTCGGCTGTTGCGGCAAGATGCAACTCCTTGACACTCTTAAACTGATGACCTAATATCAACACCTTGTCTTCCAGACTCACAGTCCGAGACATTTCATCTTGTGCAAACTGTTCAACTTTGTCGACATAAGGTTGTGAAAGCAATGGGGTCGGTTTGTAAGACAACATAATAGATGACACAATCGCCATCAACGTGAGGCTGACTGCCATCGCGCAGATGCTGATGACGGTCTGGGTCTTATATTTGCGGAGATTCCTTATGGAAATCTGGATATAATGAAAAATCATAATTTTTTAAGTTTCGATCTCAACTTAAATGGTTAAAAGGCATGAGGTTAAAATTCGTCCGATGCCGTCCGACAAATTTATTTTAATCCTTTAATTGATTTACGGTATCATTTTCAAATGATTTACTTCAATTCCTATGATATAATAATGCGGAATATATTTCAGCATTTCAGAAGACATATCGGGAGATAATTCATTCTCTCCGCAAAATCTATGGATTCCAAAATCCTTATCATACCACATGGAACCAAATAATACAAGAGGTATGAATTGTCCTGTAGTAAATTCGCTTGTCTTAAAAGGCTTTGCATAATATTGATAGAATTTCTTTCCGTTGACACTGTCATTATCCTGATATTGAGGTTGAAGATGCAGCTGGGGATTTTGAGTACCCATATTTTCTATATCGATTACTATTGGCCTGATAGTGTCATTAACAGCCGGAGTGAAGCCTATCATAATTTTTTTTGCCATTCTGAATATACCTCTTTCCGGATCATCCATTTCCTCTGCAGTTATCTTGTTCTGGACTTCTTCAGGAAATTCACTCACAAGCCTCATGTTACGAAAGTTGCTGTATCCTCCGAGACGGTCGGCACATACCTCATTACCATCCTGATATTCCTTAATTTTGAATGTCAAATAGTATTGCCCATCCAAGAGAGAGGAAATATCAAAAGAGAAAGCTTCATAGCCACTCCGGTTTAGCATTGAAATGTAGTCACTTGCGGATGCCTCAAGTTTTTTGATAGTTTTGATGTTTTCTATTTGTCCATACGATGACATGCATCCGATAATGCAAATTGTCAAAAAGATAATGAAATTTTTCATATATTGAGGTAGATGTTTAATTTACATTCGGACTTGGGAGACGATATGGCCGTCGAAGAGTTTTACGGTGCGGTTGGCGTAGCCGGCATCATGTTGGGAGTGAGTTACCATGACAATAGTTGTGCCTTCCTGATGGAGTTCAGACAGAAGTTGCATCACTTCTTCACCATTCTTTGAGTCGAGGTTACCTGTCGGTTCGTCGGCAAGGATTATCTTGGGGCTGGCGATTACTGCACGGGCTATAGCCACACGTTGCTGCTGTCCGCCTGACAATTGAGCCGGGAAATGCTTGTTGCGATGCGAGATATTCACACGCTCCATCACTTCTTGAACCCGTTTCTTCCTTTCCTTTTTGGGGATACCCATGTAAAGGAGTGGGAGCTCGATGTTTTCTTCCACAGTGAGTTCATCGATAAGGTTGAAACTCTGGAAGACGAACCCTATTACGCCCTTGCGGACGTTGATGCGGTCGGTTTCTTTCATTTTGCTGACGTCTACTCCGTTGAGGAGATAGGTGCCGTCGGTCGGGGTGTCGAGAAGGCCAAGGATATTCAGAAGCGTAGACTTGCCACAACCTGAGGGACCCATGATAGCCACAAACTCACCTTCGTTTACTTTCAAACTTACGTTGTCGAGAGCCCAAGTCTCGACTTCATCCGTACGGAATACTTTCTTAATGTCGGTTAATTGTATCATTGTTTTAAATATTAAAGATTAAATATTAAAGATTAAATAGATTGTTTGTTTTAATCAAAATCTTTATCATAAAGCGCCTCTCCGAGGCTATTGTGCTTTTGTCTATGCCCCCAGGCTGAAGCCTGGGGTTTGGCATGATCATCAGGTCTCCGACCTGATTTTTCTACGGAGGATTGCTACTATAAGTCTCATAATTATTCTCAAATCTTAATAAAATCCTTAATTGGCTTCGCCCAAGCTAAAGCAATTATCAATTGGCTTCGCCCAAGCTAAAGCAATTATCAATTAATTTATGATTATTTCTTCGGAGTCGTCAAGCTTGTCGTAGCCGCTGACGATGACTTGGTCGCCGGGCTGGAGGCCGGATATTACTTCGAATTGCTGGGGATTCTGTCTGCCTAACTCAATTTCGGTCTTAATTGCTTTTGACCCGTCGGGACTGACCTTATAGATCCACTTTCCATTGGTGTGGCTGAAGAAGTCTCCTCTTTGTATAACAACGGCGCTCTCCGGCATTCCTAATTCGATCTGAACGCGGAAGCTTTTTCCTACTCGCAGACTGGATGGGCGATCGCCCGTAAATACGAGATCTGATTCAAAACTACGATCCTTTATTTCAGGGACAACTCGGCTCACTTTCAAAGGATATTGCTTAGATTGCAGCGTTATTTTTGCCGGGAGTCCCGCGACGATTCTCTCTACATAGTATTCGTTGAGGGAGACATGAAGTTTATAATCGCTCAACACCTTCAATTCTCCTATACTCATACCGCTCTGAACCTGCTGGCCCGGGGTTACGGTCAGGAAACTGAGTTGTCCTGAAACCGGTGCGCGGACTATCAGGTTTTCACTACGTTCCGCAGCGCGTTCCTTCTTAGTGAGAGCGCGTTCCATGTCGCTTGAAAGCATCTCGCGACGAATAGCAGTTGCTACAGAGTCATGGCTGAGACTTTTCAGTTGGAGAGTGGTTTTCTTTTTGCGATAGTCATACTCACTTTCGGCAAGATCCATTTCGGCTTTGCTCTTCATGCCCATCTCGTATTCCTCTTGGGCAATGCGACGTTTGTTGTCGAGATTGTTCATCTCATAGTTGGCATCCAAGGCTTGCTGCTGGAGGGTGATTGACTTCTGCTGCATCTCTATCTCCTGCTCGCGATATTGCCGCTGCTGATGTCTCCATTCATTCTCCTCATCGTAAATGGTACGCATCAGATCGGGGTTTTTCAGTATGAGAATTGTATCGCCGGCTTCAAGCATGGCACCGTCTTCAGCAACTATTCGGTCGACAAATCCCGCTTCAAGCGCATTTACCTTAACTGTCAGAATAGGTTGCACGATACCTTCGACATCAACATATTCTAAAAACTTATCTTCCTTTACGGGAGCGATTGTGAGAGCTTCCTCATCTACTCGCAGACGTTTGGGTCCAAGACCAAGTGTCAAGCCATAGATAAGAAGTCCGAGAATTGCGACTCCGGCTATTATATAGTATCTGTAGCGCCAATACCAGGGCTTTTTCTTTAATTTTATGTCCATAATTCAGGTGAATGATGTTTTTTTTAAGATTTATAAGATTTATAAGTCTTATAAGATTTATAATAATTTATCATTGAATAGTTCGCTGCCGATTAGGGAGCGGATTGTGAAGTAGAGGGTCCAGTAGGTGCGGATGGAGGAGATGTAGGCTCTTGTGGCTGAGTCTTTTTCGGAGAGGGCTGTGTTGAGGTCGAGGATGGTGTTGCGTCCTGATATGTAAAGTCGTCGAGCTATTTCATAGCGGTGAGATGCAAGCTTATTGGTTCGGGAAGCGACATCCACTTTTCGTGGTTGCATATTGAATTGCATCACGATTTTACGAATATTCTGCATGAAATCGCTCATTCCTTGGTCAGCTTCGGTGTAAATGAGGTCGCGTTGCGATTTGGCAACCTTTACTTGTCCTTTTCCTCGTCCCCAGTCAAGGATAGGGAGCGATAGGGTGAGGCTTGCATATTCTTGATGAAGCGGATGTCGGTAGGTTTTTTCAAAGCTGTCTGCGGTCTGTGAAAGTCCGAATTGAAGGTATATATCAGCCCGTAAACCGGTATTTCCTTTTGCTTGAGCTACCCGACTGTCGCTTTCCAGTTTGATTCGACGATAATAATCAGGTTGTGAAGCATATCGCATCGCCATTTCCTCAGCTATAGGAAGAGATATCTCTATATCGGGGACTTCAGTCGGAAGCTGCAATGAAATGTCTGTGAGATTCTCGAGGCCAAGATATGATGCAAGCGATTGTGTTTGCTCATTGACTTGAACTTCGGCATCCATACATGCGGTCTCTTCATTCAGACGGTTGATCTCAAGTTGGAGTATATCGTTCTCGTTGATTATACCGATTTTATATCTTCCTTGTGCCATCTGGTAGAGGGTGTCGGCTGAAGCGAAGTTGAGACGAGCTCTCTCAAGATTGCTTTGAGCTTCCACTAAGGAGAAGAAATATCCACAGGCTTGAGCCGCGACAAGCTCCATGGCTTCCTCATAGTTTTTCTTTGCTTCCCGATATCTCAGCGGTTCAATTCGGCGCTCCCATTTAAAGGAATTATATCCGAAAATGCTTTGACGATATCCTATAGTTACAGGGATAGAACTGTAAGACGTATTCTTGCGTTCCAGTTCATCTATTCGCGAGAGTGAAGATTTAAGGAATAGCGAACCTCCGGTGAAAGGAATATTTTGATTCACGGTCAAGGCAAGGTCGGCATTAATCTGGTTTTGCTTAATAAAGGCACTCGTTCCGTCGTTAAGGGTAATTTTATTGATTTCCCTATTTAGAAAAGGAGAGGAGGTGAGAGTTACGGAAGGGAGATAGTTTGCTTGATAATACTTATATTGCCATTCGGCAGCCAAGAAAGCATGCTTTGCGCTTTGAGCAGAAGGGGAGTTCTCCTGAGCCATGCAGATAACTTCCTGCAGCGTCATAGTTTGAATAGTTGGCTCAGCCCCATGTGCAAGCACGGGGAGAGCCAATATCAACGAATTGAATGCAATATGTTTTATAGTTTTTAAAGACATAATTTATTCTTTTGCATTATTTATAATCAAACTGCGTGCCAAACTTATAAAGTATTAATATGTAATATGATATGAAATATATGTCATAAAAAAAGTGTGCGAATCCGCACACTTTGAGTTCAGATTCGCACAATTTATGCCGTAGAAAATATTGGAAACTTAATTGAGGATAGAGATAAGATTATCGAAACGGGGTATTAAGAAATTCGGATTAGAAGAACTTATTTCTTTATATGATCCATTGCCATAGGTCACTCCACAAGTCAGAACCCCAGCATTCTTTCCCATAATAATATCAAATTCTGCATCACCTACTATCATAGTCTCTGCAGGGTCCCACCCTTCTAAATTAAGAATTTTAAGAATGGTATCAGGTGCTGGTTTCCCATTCTCAATATCATCTCCACCTATTACTGTAGAAAAGCAATCAGAAATACCGAAAAGTCTGAGAAATTCATTGAGTGATTTATGATTGCGGCTACTTGCCACAGCTAATCCGTATCCTTCGCTAAGAAGATATCTTAGTGTTTTGGTTACCTTTGGATAGCAAGCAACATTAAGCGGATGCTTCAACTCATCAAATATACTTCGGTAAGTTTTCGAAAATTCATCTCCAATCCCAGGAATGTCAGGCCATAGAATTGCGGGGATATCTTCAAGACGCAGACCAATGACGGCCCTGCATTCATTATTATCCCTGATTGGAAGATTCATCACGCGCATCGCTGCCTGCATGGTCTTTATAATCAGAGGCGCCGTATCTACGAGGGTTCCGTCGAAATCGAAAATAATATTTTTTACCTGTGCCATAACTTAACCTTTTCAATGAAGTTGTTTAAACTAATTTACGAATATCAAATGATTAAAAAATTCATTCTCTTTGTCAATATTTCGCCATCTTTTGGCTCGTCATTTTAGTTTCTTAAGGAAACTCGCCGATTTTCAATTCGGCGTATTTTCCTTCATTCATCAGTCATGATTTCCGCATCGTTCCTTCTTCATGAAGAAAAATTCGCTCGAAAACCTAACGAAATCTTAACAAAGAAATAAGTTTAAGCAACTTCAATTTCAAAATTAATAAAAATTATTGTTATGCCATAGTTTATATTAAAATTTTTTTAGAAATATTTGGAAATTTAGATTATATTATATAATTTTGCATTGAAATGATATTGTTATGATATCATGTTTCGTCATAAATCGCTCCACCCCAGCGACCGCAGGGGCTCCAAAATTTATGAGATGGGCTCTAAATAATAAATATTAAGTAGCTCACAAAAATTAAACGATATATGAAAACCAAGCAGCTTGAAAGATCTTGATATGATAACTGCGGCTAATCTTGGCCATCTTGGCATTGTCGTTCAGTCGCTTAGCTCGCTAAGCTCCTTCTCTCCGCAGCCAACCTGCCTCAAGATTATCTCG
>CAZGGB010000057.1:0-18580 GCA_964525115.1 uncultured Sangeribacter sp.
ACAGCGATACGATCCTGAGTATTGGCATCTTTCCAGTAGCCAACCACAACTTTGCGACGCACTTTCAGGCGTGCGCAAATGTGGCCGAATTCGCGGTCGCCATGGGCACTCTGGTTGAGGTTCATGAAGTCCATGTCCATAGTGTCCCAAGGAATTTCGGCATTATATTGAGTGTGGAAGTGGAGGAGTGGTTTGCGGAGAGCCTGCAGACCATGTATCCACATCTTGGCTGGTGAGAAGGTATGCATCCAAGTGATGATACCTACACACTTCTGGTCATTGTTGGCAGCCTTCATTACGGCCTCCACTTCTTTAGAAGAGTTTGCAGTGCCCTTATAGACTACCTTGATAGGAAGACGACCTGAATTGTTAAGACCATCTACCATTTCCTTAGAGTGTGCGTCAACTGCTACTACTGCGTCACCTCCATAGAGCAACTGAGCGCCAGTCACCCACCATATTTCCAAATTTTCGTACATGATATTTAAGTTTTTTAAATTATTAAATTTATAAAATTTATAAGAATTATTAGAATTATAGAATTTTCAGAGTGCTCAGAGTTCTCGGAGATCTCAGAGTCCTCTGAAATAATTCAAAATTCAAAATTCGAAATTCGAAATAATTCTCAATTCTCAATTCTCAATTCTCAATTAATAAAATCACTTCTGTCCGTAATAAGCATTAGGTCCATGCTTGCGGTTGAAGTGCTTTTCTACGAGCAGAGGATTCATTGTCAGGTTGGGATTCGCAGCGAAAGCAATGCTCGCCATCTTTGCCACCTGTTCCATCACAACTGCATTGTGAACTGCATCATGAGGATCCTTGCCCCATGCAAAAGGACCATGGTTTTTCACCAATACTCCCGGTGTGTGCATTGGATTCATTCCCTCAAAGCGCTTGATGATGACGTTGCCGGTCTCAAGTTCATAAGCTCCTTTCACTTCTGCTTCAGTCATATCTGCTGTGCAAGGAATAGCCTCATGGAAATAGTCGGCATGTGTGGTGCCGATATTAGGGATATCCAATCCTGCCTGGCTCCAGCCGGTGGCAAATGTGGAGTGGGTGTGTACTACTCCTCCCACTTCTGGCCAAGCGCGGTAGATAGCCAAGTGAGTCGGTGTGTCGCTCGATGGCTTGAGCTGTCCTTCCACTACATTGCCCTGAAGGTCTACGACTACCATGTCTTCCGGTTTCATCACATCGTAATCAACGCCGCTCGGCTTGATCACTACAAGACCCTTTTCGCGGTCGATTCCTGATACGTTGCCCCATGTGAAGATCACGAGTCCGTGCTTCACGAGGTCCATATTAGCCTTATATACTTCTTCTTTAAGTTTCTCCAGCATAACTTTTTAATCTTTAGTCTTTAATCTTTAGACGATACAATGTTGCTCCTCTCTTAGAGTTGTTCTTGTCGATAAGTTCGGTCTTTTCCAGAGAGTTGCTTTCCATGATTCTCTTCCGGAAATTCCTTTTGTCGAGTTTCTCTCCAAGAATTGCCTCATAGACCGATTGCAGTTGGCTTAGTGTGAATAGTTCCGGAAGGAACTGAAACACCAACGGTTTCCTGTGCACCTGTTGCCTCAGATATTCCAATGCTTTTACTACAATCTGAGGATGATCAAAAAATAGCTCCGGCATTTCATCAAGTGGAATCCAGTGCGCATCATTTTCGGTCACTCTCTGATGGTCTTGATCATCGAAATTGAGTAGTGCGCAATAGGCTACGGAAATCACTCTTGCTCCCGGATCCCGGTCAATATCTCCAAATGTGCCGACTTGATCCATGTAGACGTCTTCGAGGCCCGTCAGCTGATATAATACACGCTTGGCAGCATCATCGAGCGACTCGTTCTCCTCAACGAATCCTCCCATAAGCGACCATTTATCCTTTCCGGGCATCATGCGTCGCTTTATGAGAAGAATATTGAGTTTTCCCTTATGCAGACCGAAAATTACGCAGTCCACACTCACGAAGTGCCGGGCATGCTCTTTATAATAATCCATATGTTAACGCATAATTCATAATGCATAATTTTATCAAGCTAAAGGTCAATTATTTCAACTGCGTAGCTAATTGTGAATTATGCATTATGCATTATGAATTAGTAAGATTACCAGAAATACCAGTAGAACGCTGCGGTAATGCCGAGGATGATGCATGAGTGGATCACATCCCACTTGTCCCAGCTTGCGCGTGTCACTGCACGCTGTTCCGGAGTAGATGTGCCGAATACCAATCCCTTGATCTTGTTCTCATCGGGAGCTTCTGTAAACATGCTGACCACGAAGATCACTGCAAGGCAGAATACGAGCATCCAGCCGCAGAAGAAGAGCCAGTTGGTATCGTAGAAGAGCCACTGGAACCATGAGCCTCCGTCAGTAGTGGCACCGATATTGCTGTAGTATACCTTAGCGCCAAGACGTGTGATGCCAATAGCAAGACCTGCAATAAGACCCCACATGCCGCCTTTGGCTGTAGCACGCTTCCATGTCACGCCAAGCAAGAATGCTGCTGCGATACCGGGAGCAAGCACCGATTGTACATCCTGTAGATAGAGATAGAGCACATCCCCTACTGAACGCATCACTGGAATCCAGAGAATACCAAGGATTACGATCACGACTGTAGCAGCCTGGCCTATCTTCACAAGTTTCTTCGGGTCAGTCTTCGGCTTGAAACGCTGATAGAAGTCGATGGTGAAGAGAGCTGCTGATGAGTTGAAGAGTGAAGCCAGAGATGACATGAGGGCTGCAAGAATACCGCAGACGATCAGACCCTTCACACCTGCTGGGAGAAGCTTTGCCACGAGAGTTGGGAAGGCTGCGTCAGAATTGGGAAGACCTTCCGGAGTGAGTGGTAGGAAGCTGCCGAGCTGCTGATGGAGTGCAAAGGCGATCATACCGGGAATAAGGAAGAGGAACACAGGGAGAAGCTTCAGGTAAGCACCGAAGATCGTACCACGGCGTGCCTGCTTTTCGTCGCGTCCGGAAAGTACACGCTGCACGATAAACTGGTCGGTACACCAATACCAGAAACCGATTACTGCAGATCCGATAAGAGCACCAAGCCAAGGATATTGAGCATCGCGGTTGTCGCGGATAAGGTTGACCATAGAGTCACCATATTCATTCACCTTCACTTCTGAGCAAATTGCCATCATCTGATCCCATCCGCCGAGTTCTTTAAGGCCGAGCACAAGGATGATGAGTGAGCCGAGAAGTAGGATAGGAGTCTGGAGCACAGATGTGTAGAGCACTGATTTCATACCGCCGAATATGGTATAGAGAGCAGTGATGACTACGAGTCCAATAGCGGCAATCCAGAAGAAATCGATGCCCCAAAGGCTCTCGATGCCGAATACTTGTTGGAACACAAGACCCCCTGCATATACCGTAACTGCCACTTTTGTGAGCACATAACTGATAAGTGAAATCACAGAGAGGATGGTGCGGGAAGCCGGATTATAGCGTTTCTCGAGGAATTCCGGCATGGTAATCACCATTGAGCGTGAGTAGAAGGGCACGAATACCCAGCCAAGAAGAAGGATCATCCAGCCTTGGATCTCCCAGTGTGCCATTGCCATACCGCTGGCAGCGCCTGAGCCTGCAAGACCGATAAGGTGTTCTGATCCGATGTTCGACGCAAAGATTGATGCGCCGATTGCAATCCAAGTGGCGTCTTTGCCACCGAGGAAGTAGTCGTCGGCATTGTTCTGCTTCTGCTTCATCACCCATACGATGATGCCTATCAGAGCCAATGCAAATATGGCGACCACAATCCAGTCTAATAATGCCATGTTAGTTTAGTTTTTATTTAGTTGTGATTATTATATAAGGTGATTAGTCTAATTAGACCAATTCGGCTAATTAGACTAATTTAAATTATTATTTCACTGTTGAGAACTTAAATACGCAGTGGCTTGAATAAGTCTCACCCGGCTTCAGCCATGCAGATGGCCATTCAGGCTTGTTGGGAGTGTCAGGATATTTCTGAGTCTCAAGGCAGATACCGGTGCGCTGATTGTATACTATGCCATGCTTGCCGGTCACTGTGCCATCGAGGAAGTTGCCGGAATAAACCTGAATGCCCGGTTCGTTGGTGTAGACATCAAGCTGAATTCCTGTCACTGGTGAAAGGAGAGTGGCTGCCACTTGGCTGTCGTCGCCTGCTGCGTCAAGCACCCAGTTGTGGTCATAGCCGTTTCCGTTCTTGATCTGGTCGAAGTCGATCTTCTCGATGTCTTCTCCTACCACCTTGGCAGTTGTGAAGTCCATCGGTGTGTCTTTGACGTCAAGTATTTCTCCTGTAGTCATGTATGTTGTGTCTACCGGTGTGTAGCGTGCTGCATTGACTGTAAGGATATTGTTTGTGATAGGCTCGTTTGGATCTCCGTTCAGGTTGAAATATGAATGGTTAGTCATATTGATGACGGTAGTCTTGTCGGTAGTGGCTTTATAGTCAATGTCAATTGCATTGTCGCTTAAAAGGGTATATGTGACGATAGCCTTGACATTCCCTGGGAAGTTGTTGTCGCCGTCTGGGCTGTCCATTGTGAGCACAAGAGTAGAGTCATTGAGCTGGTTTGCCTCATACACTTTATATTGCCATCCTGAGAATCCTCCATGCAGGCAATGTCCGAAATTATTCTTCGGAAGTTGAATAGTGTCTCCGTCCACCACGATTTTTCCTTGATTGATGCGGTTTGCATAGCGGCCGATGGAGGCACCGAAATCGCTGAGATTATTTTGTGGAAAGTAAGCTTGAACGCTGTCGAAGCCGAGCACTACATCCTTGAAGTCTCCATTGCGGTCTGGCACCATAATTGATACGATGCGTCCTCCGAAGTTAGTAACACATACTTCCATGCCATTGGCATTTTTTAGAGTGTAGAGAGCGGTTGCTTTTCCCTCATATTCGCTTACGAAGTTCTGAGGATCAAGGCCTGAAAGCGTAGTCTTAGAAGCCTCTTTGGTGTTGCATGCTGAAAGGGCGAAAAGTGCTCCCGCACACACCATAAATGTTTTTGTTGCTTTAATCATGATATTATAGTTGTTAATTTTTGAGTTTTTTGTTGATAGGTAGTTAGATAGCTCTGAGATCTCTGATTGATCGTTGATCCTTTATCGTTGATCGTTGCCAAAAGATTGAGTGTAAAAACTACACTTTTTCCTTTCGGTGGTAAAGTTACAACATCCTTATCTATTATCCAAATATTAAAATATGTTCTACAACATATTTTTGTGTGACGCCTTTTCCCTGACCTTTACTCCTTAAAAGGTGTAATAATAAAACAAAAAAGAAACGCACCATAAATTGGCGCGTCTCTCAATGTATCAATGAAAAAAATTCTATTTTTGAAAAATCTTCTTCGCTCTTGTGGTTCCGTCTGACATCTGTTCACAGCAGATGATTATTCCCTTCGCATTCTCTGAAATCCGACGTCCTTGCATATCATAGTAAGTTGTGGCAATAATCTCTGTCTCCTGATCATCCAATGCATTGACTATGGTTGGCTCCGGTTCCGGTTTCTCTCCGTTAGGATAGATAGATGATATGCAGTTGAGTGGCTTCCCATTTTTGCCATTGACTACCATTGCTATCACTCTTGTCTTGTTGAAGTCTTCTATATTATTTGAGCCGGCTAATGTCAACACATTGGCGGTCTCTACCTCAAAAGTATATTCATACCAGGTGTCGGCCTCAATACTTGCAGGAAGAGATTCAGCAATGCCGCTCTTGTCTGGATAATACACCACTACGTCATTGTAGGTCAAGCCAAATACCGGGCTCCCTTTTCCGATGAATAGATCCCAGTAAGGTCCGGCATAGATTCCGGTTGGCTCAAAATCGGAATATCCATTGCTCTGGCCCCATGTCGGATTCCCCATGCCGTCGGCAAGCAGTGCAAAACTTAGAAGATATGGATTTTCCTTAATGTCGTTGATAAATCTAACTTTAGCGTTTGCTATGAGTTTAGTCTGCTCTTCATCTGCCCATTTAAGTTCCACTGCTATGTCTGCAGCCGAGTTAACATCTCTTGAAGCATCCCAAAGAGTAGGAATATCTGCTGGATTGATATTTCCTCCTCGGTTGAAGGCGGCAGCTGGATATCCTGAAAAAGACAAGGGGAACTCTGATTCCTTGATATAAGTCATTTGGTCTCCTTCCATTGAGCCATGATATGCCATGCCTACGAAGAGGTCTCCATGATAAAGATGCATTTGCTCAAGCACTACGTAGCCTCTTGGGCAGTAGCCGCAACGCAAGCCGGTATATTCTTCGATGAGTGGGCGATAGGTTGCCACGAAAGGCTGAACGGTCATTGGAATTGCAAATGCTTCCTGGGCCACTTCATTATCTTCTCCATTCACCTTTGTTATTTTGATGTCAAAATTGTATTCACCAAGATTGGCAGGTGCTTGAATGGCAATATCTGCTTTTGCTGTTCTTCCCAAAACTGATGGAATAGTTTCCTCAAAGTCAAAATGTCCTGTGCCCTCTGCTTCATCTACTTTGTATATATAGTCAAACGAAGAAATACCCTTGTCTCCCCAATTTTCCACTTCTATTGTCAAAGGTGTTTCTCCTCCTTTTGCTGCATAGATATGCTGCTTTTTAGATGAAACTTTAGCAGCATTTGCTGGGATGTCGCCGGCAAGAATCACGGTCATTGCACTCATTATTTCCTTGCGGGTTGAAAGGTCCGACCATTTTGTCTGTGATTCAGATGCATGAAGCCAAAGCGACCCCGGATTGTTGCCGGTGGTCACTGCTACAGGCTCTGCACTCATTCCCGAAGGAATTCCACTCACTGTGAAAGAATAGCCTAAATAGATTCCACCTTTCGGAATCTCATATGGTTCGGGAAAAGAAAAATTTAGTTCTCCATCTATAAGCTCTACTTCATATGATGCTTCATCGGGAGTGAAATATGTAAGAGTCCCCTTTGTGGCTGTCAATTCTTTGCTTAGCCAAACTGAAACGCCTGATACGTATTCTGTGGAGTAGACCGGAACTTTCAATCCTACAATCTTGTTGCCTATCATCTGCGGTGCATCAAGAGCTATCCCAACGTCATATACTTGGTCTTTCTTATAGCCATATCCTTCTGGGTCTGATCCAAATGCATTGTAAGAAAACTCAATCTCACTGGCAGAAGCCGACAGGAAAGCGGCAAGTGAAAGTCCTAAAAAAATCTTTTTTGCCATTATGGTTTCGATTATTAAAGAGCCGGGGCAAAAGGATATTCTCCTTTATCCCCAGCTCTATTTTATTGTTGATTCTTGTGGTTGTAAGTTATATGATTATGATTTATCGGTACTCTAATCTGACTACCTGAAATCCTTATCCCTTACTCACTTCGACATTTTCTTCACTACGCTGCCGTCCTTCATTTCGATGATCATCATGCCTTTGTAGTCTTTGCCAACTTTAGTGCCGTCTACTGAGTAGCGGGCTGCCTCTTCAGCTTCGTTGCCAATGAGCTCGATCTTGTTGGAAACGTTGGAGTTGCCGTTTTCTGTGTTGACAGTTACGAAGTCACTGCCTGTAGATATTGTATTGTCACGCTCAAGGCTGAAGTGTGATACTACGCTGTAAGCATATACGCCGCTTTCAAGGTTGTTGAAAGTGTAAGCCTGTTCGCCGGCTGGAACTTCTACGCAGCTGTGGAGTACACGTACTACGTCGCCTGCCTCAACATCTTGGGCTACTTCAAAGCCGCTCAAGGCAATTGCTACGTTGTAGAAAGAAGAAAATTTGATTTGATCCCCTTCCACTGCAGGTATTTCAATCCAACCAATGATTTCGTCTTCCTCGTCGAATTGCAGATATGCGTTGACACCGCTCTTGGTTGATGTGATCTGGAGATAGTCGCCATACATACCGGTGATTTCAAGATATACAAGTGCATTGCCGCGTGCAGGATTCACAAGCATCGGTGGTGTAATCAGGTAGCCCCCTTTATAGGTTTCGGTTCCAAGAAGGTTCTGTCCCATGGCATTGTTTTTGCCTCTCCAGCCCGCGAGGTCAGTATATTCGTTGAGGTCGCATTCTGCTGAGTTGCCTATTGGTTGCATGGTAGCATAGTCTGGCTTTCCTGTGCAGTGAGAGAATTCTTCAGTCATCAAAGTGTGATTGGTTTCGTCTGCTTCAATGATTGTTCCCTTGTAGTTGTAGACTGTATATTTCTGTGCCTTAGGAGCGTCTTTCCAGTTTGCTGTGTAAGAACTATTTGTTACGTTGGTGGCTGGGAGAAGCTCTGGAGCAGCTACTCCAAATGCGTGAATCTTTTCTGTGCCACCAAAATCTTTTATATAGTGGCTGCGAACGCGATACCAGTATTCTGTCTCAGGTTCAAGATCTGTGAAAGTGTAGCTGGTTGTCCTGCGGTCGGCATCATCTGTGAAGTAATAGTAGTTGTAATCAAAGTCATCATTTTCAGGATCATAGATGGCTCCTTTCGGTCCCTTCACTCGTTCAAGTTCAAATGGACGCTGCGCATAGACAGCGATGTCATCAATGTGTACCAAGGTTTCTTCATCCGTGTTGGATGCATACAGACGCACTGCAGTGTACATTCCTTCAAATTCCGGACCATCAAGTACTAATTCGTTGAAATAACCCGGATAAATATACATACCGTCGATCACGAGTTGTCCATATGGTTCCCATCCATTGTCGCCATACACGTCAATCCAAAGAGTTGGAAGGTTATCCCAGTCGACATTTGGGTCATACATATCCAAATTCATCATGAATTGGAATGAGAATGAATCAAGTTTCTTGCCAAAGTCAATGGTGCTTATGCCCCCATTTACCCCGTTGTCTACAAGAACGATACCGGCTGAGCCATCGACTCCCATTCCTTCTTCTAACTCTGCATTGTTGCCTGTAAGCCATTCAGGGAGTGCAAGGTTTTCAAAGTCTGATGACACATTGATCCCTTCCGGTGCTGTATAGACAGTTTTCCAGAGGTCTATATAATAGTTATATGAGCGTCTCACTTGATCCCAATGTATAGTGAAGCCGTCATTGGTAAAGTTTGTTGCGCCTCTCATCACCGGAGCTGCAAGGAATGTATTGTCATCGGTCACTTTGATCCAGTCAATCTCAACAGCATAGCTGGTATAAAATGAAAGGAATCCGTCAGCATCCGCACTTTCATTGCGAACCTTGTAGGTTATTTCCTGCCATCCGTCAGGCTCATAGAATTGTCCTGATGAAAGCATCGAATATTGTCCGGCATCGGTCACTGTAAAAGAGTTGTCGTCATAGCCTCCTTTGTAAATACCGAGTGAAAGTTCCGAACCTCCTGTAGTGACATATCCTGATGCCGACTGATAAGATCCCCAGAATGATTTTGCAAAGCGGCAGCGTACTGTCACTGTGAGGTCTCCTGAGAAGTCGCCAAGAGGTGTATTAAGCTGGGCTGGCATCTGAGGGTTGTAGCACTGAAGAATCACTGTTCCATTCTTGCCGGCCATGACGTAATCACCTTCCCACGTGCCGGTCTCGGGAGTATAGTCATTATCTATATAGCGGCCCGGCTCATTGTAGTGGCTGGCTATATAGTCGGTATATCTTTCTCCGATTTTATCGATAGTTTCAGTGGCGCCATCTGGAACGTTGTCGAAATCTTCATATAGCACCACCGACTTGCGGTCTACTGAAGCTGCTTTTGATGTCTTGAGAGGTACTACTGTTACATCAGATGTTGACTAGATTTCAGGCTTGTTTGCTTTTGCCTGTTCTTTAATGGCGCTTGTCTTGACCTTTTTTGAAAGATCGATTCGCGATCCATTGCCGGCTGCTGTGGCAGTCACTGACAGTGCAGCCGCTCCTAAAAGAATGTAAAGTTTATTCATAATTGATGTCAATTTGCTCCCTTGTTTGCCGTTATTGTTGTTTGAAAAGAAGCGGAAGCGTTAATTCCTTTTCAGTTTGATTGTGGTTGCAAATTTACGGACGATATTTCATCCCACAATTAACCTATATTAAAAAATTGATAAAAATTATTCCTGATCGTCAATATTAATTTATGGTTGCTTTTTAATAGTAACTGAATTCTCGGTTTTCGTTAATTTCTCAAGTTCGCAAGTTTCAAAACGTTGGCACGTAATTCTTTAATGCAGTAGATGCGCTTTTTCTCTGCAAAATCTGGGCAATGCGAAAGGGGCTCGAAAATCAATGCGAGCTTGCTAAAGTTGAGTTGATTATTTATTATTGATCGTAGATTATTTCAATTTTCTTCTGAGTTTTGAAAGATACTGTGGTGTGATCCGAAGATATGACGCGACTGTCTGAAGCGACATCTGGTTGACTCTCCCGGGATTATCTTCAATCATTTTTTTATATTTCTCTTGGGAATCTCCTAATGACAATCTGCACTTCCTTTCATAATGATATAATTGGGCTTCTGCTAATCCTAACATAAATCGTGCAAAGTCATGCGATTCGGCAATTAGATGGTCATAATCTTGCTTTGATATTTTTATAACTCTTGAATCAATGCATGCTTCAAAATTGAAAAATGAGTCTTTCCCGGCAAAGTATGTATGATAATTAAAAAATACTGTAGGAATGGTTGATATGGCAAATGTTTCTTCTTTATTCTCATTCCAATACCATGTGCGAAGCAAGCCATCGATCAATATGTAAAGATTAGAGTCTTTATCTCCCGACGCAATCAAGGCATCATCCTTCTCAAGGATGATTGTGTTGCCCAGATCAATTAGTTTATCTATTGTTTCAGGCTGGATATCATAGTTGATCTCTTTTGGAAGTAATTCTTTCAATAAGGCTTTGTCGATTTCCGACACTCCTGGCACAGTTCTTTTCATATGTTAAGTTGATAGTTGATGCAAAATTAATAAAAATTATTCATTCTGACATCCAACTTTTTCAAATACTTGGTTAAAATTTGTTGTCATTTTTTAAACTATCGAAAAGAGGGATTGTTACAATGTGTATAGACTATATCTACGCCCATACATGCAATCACAAGATACACCAACCAACACTCAGCCCGAGGCGCAAAACACTCCCCCGGAGGCTAAGCATAAAAAGCATTTGATTGGAAATGCTTGGATTCGTCGCCCGCTTAAGGTCCTCGGGTGCCTTATTGTCATCATACTCTTGATCCCGGTTCTTCTGTATATTCCTGCAGTTCAAAATTTTGCTGTGAAGACTGCCACTAAGATTGTGGCAGATAAGACTGGCATGAAGATCGGTATCGATAAGCTTCGTCTTAAATTCCCTGTCGACCTATCGCTTTCCGGAGTGAGTGTGATAGAGGCTTCTGGCGACACTATGGTTCTTGCACGTGAAGCCCTCGTCGATGTTAAACTCCGTCCCCTCCTTGGCCTCGATGTTCAGATTAAGAAGCTTCGTCTTCGCGATGGCTACTATCGTATGCTTTCTCCCGATTCTTCAATGCTGATGACCATTAAGGCTGGACTCCTTGAGGTCGACGATAAGTCGAGTGCGAATATTCGCACAAGTGAGATATCTCTTAATGAAGCTATTCTCCGTGATGGTGAGATTACTCTCAATATGGATGTGTGGAAGCAAAAACCGACTCCTCAAGACACAACATCTACTCCTTTTTATATTACGGCTAAGAAGCTTAACATCGAGAACATGACATTCTTGATGACTATGCTCCCTACTATTGACACTCTTAGGTTTCAGGCCTCACATCTTATCCTCGATGAGGGTGTGGTCGATTTGCGTACTAACTCTATTCGTATGAGCGACGTCACGGCTTCTCATGGTAGCGCTCTGATGCTTGCCCCATCTCTCGAATACGTGAAAGATCATCCGGCACCCGCTCCTGATACTACTGCCACTCCATCTGCTCCTACTACTGTAGTGGCTGACCGAATCACTCTTACTGATTTTAATGCTCGCTATGCAGTTCAAGGATCACCTGAAGTAAAGGGCTTTGACGCCAATGATATTCGGGTGTCAGCTCTCGACATTGAACTCGAGCATTTCTATAATCAGGCTGCAAATATCACTCTGCCTATTACCTATCTTAAAGGTATGGAACAATGTGGTTTGACTATTACGGAAGGAAAGGGCACATTCTCTATGGATTCCATAGGAATGATGCTCAAGGATTTTGATATTCGCACTCCGTTCTCTCATCTGGAGGCTACTGCCGCAATACCAAATGCTCTGCTTGCTTTCGAACCCGCTGCGCTTCTCGACGTTGACCTGACAGCAAGTCTTGGTGTCAACGATATAAATAGCTTTATGCCCGATCTTGCTGCTTACACTTCGGCTGTCCCTGCTTTGACTCCTCTCAATGCGAAAATTAAGGCAAATGGCAAGTTGGGTGATGCGGATGTCGAGCAGTTTGACGTGGCTCTTCCGGGCACACTCTCACTCCGTGCATCTGGTAAGGCTCAAAATGCTCTTGATTTCAAAAATCTTATTGCCAACCTCGACTTCGATGGGGAACTTCGCCGTCCTGATATCGTTAAGAAATTCGTGGCACTTAATGGAATTCATATTCCTACGCTTAATATTAAAGGTAGAGCCTCTGCAAATCGCGAAAACTATGCTGCCGACTTCAAACTGACGACACCTCTCGGCAACCTTGCCGCCGACGGCCACGTAGGTATGAACTCTGAGCGATATGATGTCAAAGCTGCTGTCCACAGTCTCAACGTCGGTGCTTTCATTGGCGATAAGACCATCGGACCGGTCACCGCTTCTCTTTCAGCTCAAGGCGCAGGATTCAATCCGGAAATACATGGTGCACACACCGATATCCGACTTGATCTCGCAAGTGCTATCTACAATGGACACTCAATAAAAGACATCACTCTGCTTGCTACCCTTCGTGATGAAGACTTCTCTCTGAAAGCCAATTCCCCCAATCCTCTCCTTTCATTCAATATTCAAGGCAATGGAAAGATTTCCGACAATTACTATCAGGCTGACTTGACAGCAGATTTAAGTCACGTAGATCTTCAGGCTCTTGGTCTTTCTGAAACTAAAAATGAGGGTGGCGCAAAAATTCATCTTAACGGCACAGCATCTCCTCATACTTGGATCTATGATGTCGACCTCTCCGCACAGGATGTAGATTGGCATCTCCCTGAGCAGGATATAAATATTCCCAACCCTATAAATTTAAAATTTGTCTCTACCTCTGCTGATACCGATTGCAAGATTACGGCAGATGGTGCGTCACTGCATTTCCTTTCATCTGTAGGTCTTAAAAATCTCGTTGATGGGTTTACAAGTGTTTCTGCAATAATGCCAAAGATGATAGAGGATAGGCGTATTGATGTCGAAGCTCTTGAGCAAAAGCTCCCTCCATTCTCACTTGATGCTGACGTTGATGGAAAAGGCATCGCTTCCACATTCCTTACTCCTACGGGCATGGGATTCAAGGATTTCTCCATGAGGCTTTCAAAAGATTCCATTATTGATGGCAATCTTGTTCTTGATGCAATGAACACAGGATCTATGCGTCTTGATACGCTCACTATGAATCTAAAATCGCGTGGCCAGCTGATCGACTATATAATCCATCTCGGCAATCGTCCCGGTACTCTCGATGAGTTTGCAGATGTCCGCGTCAGCGGCTATCTCGGAGAAAATCGTCTGTCTGCTTATCTTGTGCAGCATAATATAAAGAAGAAGATGGGATATCGTCTCGGATTCACAGCATCGCTTGCTGATTCCATTATGTCTCTACGTTTTACTCCTTTGAAAGCGACTATTGCGTATCTTCCCTGGACTTTCAATCTTGACAATTATATTGATTTCAATATTAATAGCAAGAAAGTGCAGGCAAATCTTGAGGCAAGCAGCGACCAGAGTAGCATCCTTCTTCGCACTGAGAAGAATGAAAAGGGTCAGGATAATCTCCACCTTAATCTAAAGGATATTCAAGTTGAAGACTTCCTGCATATGATGCTTAATCCCCCTCCTGTGCAAGCTGTTGTCAACTCAGATATAAATGTGCGCTACACCGGTAAGGCTCTTGTCGGGAAGGGTAATCTTGATATAAGTGATTTCTTCTACGAACGCAAGCGGGTAGGTGATTTTAATTTCACTTTGGCTGCCGGTATGGGCAATAAGGGCAAGAGTGCAGGAAAGATTGGGCTTGTCGTCGACGGCTCTGAAGCTGCCGCTGTGCAGTTTGTCCTTGCGCCGGATTCTGTCAATCCAAGCCAGGGAATGATTGCTGAGCGTCTGAAACTTATTCTCACTAAGTTCCCTCTCAAGATAGCCAATCCATTCTTCCCTCCTCAGACTATGAATCTCTCCGGTGCGCTTGATGGCGATATGAGTCTTAGTGGTAGCTTCACGGCTCCTAAGCTTAACGGAAGTATTTCTTGCGATTCTGTTGGGCTATTTCTCAATATGCTTGGCACTACCTTCCATTTCGATAAAGATCCTATAACTGTCACCGACAATGTGCTTGACTTCCATGAGTTTGATATCTTTGCGGTCAATAAAAATCCTCTGACATTAAGAGGCACAGTAGATGCTACCAAGATGACTGATATGAAGTTCGACCTCTCGGCTAAAGCTAATAATATGCAGCTTGTAGGTGGAAAGAGTCGTACAGCTGACGTCACCGGTAAGCTTTTCGTAGATCTTGATGCGTCCGTGAAAGGTCCTATTTCAATGATGAATATTGATGCCATGCTAAATGTTCTCCCCACTACAGATGTGACCTATAATATGGAGATGTCTTCAGATGCTCTTTCGCAAGGTCAAGGTGCCTCTGGAGTGGTGAAGTTTGTTAATTTCTCCGATTCTACTCAGGTGGCGAAGGCTGATTCCCTTACGTCTACACTCGGAATGAGAATTACAGCAAAGGCTATTATTTCTCAGGGTACACAAGTCACTGTCAATCTCGGTGAAGCTGGCAAGGTGGAATGCAATCCATCGGGTACGCTCAACTATTTCCAGAATTATGTTGGCGACATGAAGTTGAACGGCACTCTCTACACCGGCACTGGATTTGCTAATTATAGTCTCCCCATAATCGGAAAGAAGGGCTTCGATTTCGATCAGAATAGCCATATCACTTGGAATGGCGATATCCTTAATCCTGCACTTTCCATTAAGGCTACTGATCAAGTCAAGGCGAGCATACAGATGGCGGGAAACACGCGCTTGGTCAATTTCATCGTGACTCTGAATGTTGGCAATACATTGTCAGCCCCGGCTGTGGCTTTCGATCTTTCTACTAATGATGATCTCAGCATCAGTAATGAGCTCCAGTCTATGACTGCCGACCAGCGTCAGCAGCAAGCTATCAGCCTTCTTCTTACCGGGATGTATACCGGTCCGAACGCTAAGTCTGTCAGCTCAGGATTTGGGGAAGGAACAATCTATAACTTCCTCACTTCGCAGCTCAATTCCTTCCTCGCCGATAATGTAAAGGGCATTGATATCAATCTTGGTGTCAACCAATATGAGACAGGAATGAATGGTAACACTTCGACCAACACTTCTTATTCCTATCAGGTGTCTAAGTCGTTGCTCAACAATAGGTTTAAGATTATTGTCGGCGGAAACTATTCCACTGATGCGTCTTCAGATGAAAATTTCCAGCAAAACCTTATCAGTGACATTGCTTTTGAATACATTCTCAAGCAAACCAACAATATGAGCCTAAATGCCCGACTTTTCAGGCATACTGGTTTTGAAAGTGTGCTCGAAGGGGAAATCACTGAGACTGGCGTAGGTCTGTCGCTGCGTCGCAGACTTGCCTATTTCACTGAGTTGACTCATTTTGGGCTTAGCAAATATTGGAAGAAACCTAAGAAGACGGCAATTGTTCCTGAAGCAGCAGATTCTATTGTGAATGTCAATGATACTCTGCCGATTCAAGTTCAAGATTCTGTAGCCAAGTCATTATAATGGCTCATTGGTCGGAATGTCGATTTGTAAGTCATATCAGATATATAAGTCATATCAGATTTAATTGTAGAAGGATGAATATACGCAAAAATCATAAAATATCACCTCTTAGGAGTGTAACACTCGCTCTTGCCACTTTCTTTGTGCTCTTGATTCTCGCTGGAGCATGCAGCACTACTCGTCGTCTCGGTGAGGATGAAGTGCTTTATACTGGTAATAAGGTGAAAATCAATCCTACTGGCGAAGAAAAACTCCAAGATGCTCTTGTCTCAGAACTAAAGCAGGCGGTGGATGTGCGTCCCAACAATCCTATCCCTCTCATCACACCCTATATTCGCTCCCCATTCCAGTATAGCCTGTGGGTATATAATTATTGGAATGATTCGGCAAAGGGTGTGTTCGGATGGCTATATAGGAAACTTGTAGAGCAACCGGTGCTTATTTCTGATGTTCGTGCCCCGATGCGTACAAAAATGGTTGAGGAGATTCTCGCCAACAATGGTTATTTCGGTTCTACTGCAACTTTCGAAGAGGTTCCAGACAAAAAGAATCCTAAAAAGGCTTCTATGTCTTACACTTTCGATGTTTCATCTCCCTATCGGATTGATACTATTGAGTATTTCAATCGTCCTTCAAGCAATCTTCATAATTTTATTGATTCTATTGCCCAAAAAAGTAAGTGGTTTAAGAAAGGGGCTATCTTCTGTGTCGATTCTCTTTCCGCTCTACGTGTGCAAGTTGCAAATAGCCTTCGTAACCGTGGATATTATTATTTCCGTCCTGAATATCTTGAGTTTCTCGCCGATACTTTCATGACTCCACACGCTGTGGCTATCCGCCTTTCTTTGGCCGACAATCTCCCCAACGCCGCCCTGCAAAAATATCGCACCGGGAAAGTTGTGACTATCCTTGAGCGTAATGAAATATATAAAAGGAGTTGGCCTGATACTCTCCAGACTGATCGGGGGGAACTTATCATCATGCGCCCTCAGAGGGTGCGTAAGGGGTTGATACCTGAGTGTATCACTTTCCGCGACAATAAGTTGTTTTCAGTTCGCGACATGGACCGCACTCAGACTCGTCTCGCTCGTCTTGGCATATTCTCCAATATTCAGATCCAACCGGTGCCAGCTGATACTTCGGCTAAAAATCCGCTCATGGATGTCTATATCACTTGCCGCTACGATCGACCTATGGAGGCTTCTATTGAGTTGAATGCAACTTCGAAGTCTAATTCTTACATCGGCCCCGGACTTATTGCTTCTTTTTCTCACAATAACATATTTGGAGGGGCTGAAAAACTCTCTGTCTCGCTTACTGCAGATTATGAGTGGCAGACTGGGCGTAATCGTTCGAGTGTATTCAATTCTTATGAATTCGGTCTCCAGACTTCGCTCGCTTTCCCACGTCTTTTGGCTCCTAAGTTTATCCCACGTTCTAAGCGCGACCTTAACTGGACCACTATCTCCCTTGGAGGGTCGGTACTCAATCGGCCTAAATATTTCATGATGGCTGAATATAATATGGGAATCACTTATGATTGGCGCGCTTCTCGCTATTCTACAAATTCGTTTACACCATTCAAACTGACGTATAATAAGCTTATCCGTACCACTGAGGATTTTGATTCTGTAATGGCGATGAATCCGGCGGTCGCGCTCAGTTTCGAAAGTCGCTTCATTCCTCAGCTCAGCTACACTTATACTTACGATCGTTGGTTTGAGCGTGAACATAACAATGAGTTGACTTTTACTGCATTGTTCACTGAAGCCGGTAATCTTTTTGATGGAATCTACGAGCTTTGCAAGGTGAAAGGCGTGAAAAAGCTTTTCGGCACACCTTTCTCGCAGTTCGTAAAAGGGCAGGTGCAGCTTGTCTGGAACCATAGGCTCTTCCCGAAGCAAGATAAGTGGATAGTCTCACGTGTATTGGTTGGTGCTGCACATGCCTACGGCAATGCTAAGGAGGTGCCATATTCTGAGCAATTCTATATCGGAGGTGCAAACTCAATTCGGGCATTTACTGTCCGTTCTATTGGTCCGGGTAGCTATCGTGCACCTCGCGACCTTGTCAACGGATATTTCGACCAAACCGGTACATTCAAATTTGAAATAAATTCTGAATACCGTTTCCCATTGATAGGCGACCTTCACGGGGCTGCATTCATCGATGCCGGCAATATCTGGCTTCTGAAGAACGACCCTCTCCGCCCTGGTGGAAAACTTGAAGCTAAGACATTCCTTAAAGACATTGCGCTCGGCACAGGTGTCGGTCTTCGTTATGATTTGGGCATGATGGTGGTGCGTCTTGACTTGGGCTATGGTCTTCACACTCCCTACAGCAATGGCACTCCCCACTACTTCAACGTGGGTTTCAAAGACGCTTTTGCCCTCCATCTTGCCCTTGGTTATCCATTCTAAAATCAGATTTCATAGTCATATAAAACACTAAGACGCCGGATATTTTATTATCTGGCGTCTTAAGGATTTATTCTCTGCCACCTATATCTTCTGAAAGGCCTCGCGCCTTTGGGGACTTCGGTAGCCACTTTGCTTATTAAATAAAGTTCTTAAGGTATCATTTATCCTTTTGTTTATTAAACACTCAAATACACCATTCGGTTCATTTCCCACCCCTTTGTTTTGGCATATTATGCTTGATTCTGATGCCCCCACAGCA
>CAZGGB010000058.1:0-18427 GCA_964525115.1 uncultured Sangeribacter sp.
TGAACCGGGTAAGGGAGTTATGTGCCTGTTCATGTCTTAAATGAAAGAGCCGTGGGTTGGAGGATTAGCCCGTTTTCTTTTTACAAGTTCATTATGAAGCAAAGTTAACGTGAAATTCATATATGTCCAAAATTTTCACTAATTTTGCAGTCATGGATCAGAATGAGAATAGGAGAGATGTGAAGACTGCGCATCTGGCGCTTTTGTTGGCTAATATAGGGTGGGGAGTGATTGCTCCGGTTTCGAAGATGGTGCTCCTTTCGGGTATGATAACGTCGCTTGCCTTGTCTGGCATACGCATCACGGGAGGAGCAGTGCTTTTCCTTGTTTTCACTTGGATCCTGCCAAAATCTTTTCAGACAAGGCAGCCGATCGATCGCCACGATATATGGAAACTGATATTATGCGCAACACTGATTATAAGTGCTAATCAAGGGCTATATATTATTGGGGTGGGACTTACAGATCCCGTAGATTCGGCAGTAATGTGCTCATTGACACCGGTCCTTACCATGCTTCTTGCCGCAATATTTCTTCGATTCATAATGACATGGCTAAAAGTGGGCGGAGTGTTGATGGGATTGGCTGGAGTGTTGATACTTGTCTCAGGTTCTTCGGAGAGTACCATAGCCGTAAATCCCCTGCTCGGGAATCTTCTTTGCTTGGGGGCTCAATTATGTGCCGCTATATATTATGTGGGTTTTGAGGGAATTATCAAGAAATATTCTCCATACGTATTGATGAAATGGATGTTTTTCATCTCAGTACTCACTTACGTTCCATTCTGTCTGCCCGATATGCTGAAGGTGGATTATACTGCCTTGCCATGGGAGATTTGGGCAGGGTTGGCATTTATCATAACAATCCCGACCTTTTTTGGCTATCTTATGATTCCTCTGGCGCAGCGCAGCTTGAAACCGACTGTAGTTAGTGCCTACAGTTACCTCCAGCCGGTGTTTGCCGCAGTTGTGGCCTTGATGATGTCGGTAGGGGATTTTGGTTGGAGCAAGATTGTAGCTACCGCCTTGATCTTTGTGGGTATCTATCTCGTCAATAAATCTTCGTGAAGCCGGGTCTTGCATATCTCAGATTTTTGTGTTATATTTGCGAAATAATGAAGTTTAAACAACATCAAAACTAAAAAAGCTTATATACGTATATGATAAAGAAAGTTTTAATTTCTGCAATGTTTGCTATGGCATGCGGATCGCTATATGCTCAAGAGATAGAGAAAGCGTCGGATGCCGTAAGCAATATGCGCATTGGATGGAACCTTGGAAATACACTCGACAGCAATTCAGGTGATTTAGAGAATATGTGGATTGAGAAATGGAGTCAGCGACAAACTTCTGATTATGAGACTGCTTGGGGGCAACCCATTACAAAGCCTGAACTATTCAAGATGTTTAAGGATGCTGGTTTCAATGCTATTCGTGTGCCAGTGACTTGGTATCCACATATGGAGGCAAAGTTTGACGATGGGCTAACATGGGATCCTGCAAAAGATCCTATAGGAACGGAAATCCAAGCGGAGTGGATGAAGAGGGTTCATGAGATAGTAGACTATGTCATCAGTCAGGATATGTATTGCATCCTCAATATCCATCATGACACCGGGGCAGCCAGTACTTGCTGGCTGGTAGCCAGCGAAAAGGATTATGACGAGCAGAAGGAGCGATTTGAAGCAGTCTGGACTCAGATTGCTGAGGAATTCAAAGATTATGACGGTCGCCTTCTATTCGAAGGCTACAACGAGATGCTTGATCCATATGATTCATGGTGTTTCGCTTCTTTCGGGACTTCATCGAATTATAATGCTACGGTAGCGGAATCTGCCTACAATGCCATCAACAGTTATGCACAGAGCTTTGTGAATGCAGTGCGTGCGACCGGTGGCAACAATGCAGAGCGTAACCTTATAGTGAGCACCTACGGGGCGTGCTGCGGCGAAGGAAACTGGAACTCTCATCTTCTGGATCCCCTCAAACAGATGAAGTTGCCGGAAGACTCAGTCGAAGACCATATCATTTTCGAGGTGCACAGTTATCCTTATATTGCCAATGGTCTGGCAAGTGCCAAGAGCAGTGTCAATGAAATAATGAAAGGACTGAAGACACATCTCGAATCAAAAGGAGCTCCAGTCATCATCGGAGAGTGGGGGACAAGTGATGGAAAAGATTATGATAACCGCAAAACTGTAGTTTTAGATTTTGCCCGTTATTTTGTAGAGCAAGCAAAGGTCAACGGATATGCTACTTTTTATTGGATGGGGTTATCTGATGGAGATCATAGAAGCGTGCCTGAATTCAATCAGAAGGATCTTGTTGAAGCGATTGTCAAAGGATATTATGGTGACGAGGGTTACAACGAGGTCAATGCTAATTGGGCAGAAATGAGAGATGAAACCATTTATTATGATCTTCATGGCAATGCACATAGAAGTGCGATAAAGGGCATCAACATAATAAAAATGAGCGATGGCTCTACAAAAAAGATAATCAAACGCTAAAATTCATAAACATAAATGAATTCGAGGTGTTTCTATGGTTCAATGTCATAGAAACACCTCGAATTATATATTTCAGTTAGATTTTCAGAGAATAACTTTATATGTTTTACCAGAAATACATTCTTTCACTATAAATATGCCTTTGGGAAGAAGATCAAGGTCTGATGGGGATGCCTTTTCCAAAATAACTGAGCCGTTGAGTGAATATACGCTTATGGTGTTATTGGCGGAAAGTGTCGCATTCATGATTCCGCTTACTCCAATAATATCGAATTGGCTCCATATCTCATCTGATAAGTAGGCTTGAGTAGCAGATGCAGGGACATTGAGCTTTATATTCGCAATATCCAGACCATAAAAAGTATATTTAGAACAAACTGGGGGAATTTCTCCTTCGGCGGTTATCTCTGAAAGAGAAGAACAATAAGAAAATGCATCTGAACCTATTGATTTCAGTGAAGATGGCAAAGTGATCTTCTCAAGATGAGTACACCCGGAGAATGCATATTCGTCGATGTCCTCTATTTTATTGCCAAGTTCGATTTTCGATAACATAGTGCAACTTTCAAAAAGATATGAAGGAATTTTGAGAAGACTGTTGCTCAGATGAATTTCCTCTATTGATGAGCATCCGCTAAAAGTACTCAATCCTATAGATTTTACATTATCGTCCATAGAGACTGATATAAGCTCAGCACAATTAAAGAATGCTTCTTCGTCTATTTCTACTACTTCTGATGGAATTATGTATGCTCCTGCTTTTCCTTCCGGACATTTTATAAGTAAGGTGCAGTCTTTATTAAAGAGAACACCATCCACGTCTGAGAAGTGGCCGTTTTCTTCAGGTACTGTTATGGCGGACAATTTTTTATCAGAGATGAATACATCAACTCCAAATGATTCGAGAGAGGAGCTTAAAACTATGGTTTCCAAATTTTCGCAGTTTGCGAATACTCTATCTTCAAGGACTTTTACGCTGTCGGGTAATTTGATAGAAGTAAGTGAGCCGCAACGAATGAAAGCACGAGCTCCGATAGACTCAAGAGCCTCTGGGAAATGGATCTCCTTAAGTTTTTCGCACCAATAGAACATATCAAATTCTATTTCTTTTAATGAGTTAGGGAGCCATATTGATTCAAGTGAATAAGAGTTTGAAAAAGCAGCATCCCCGATCTTTATTATTCCTTCTGGAAGGGTGACTGATTCTATAAGAGATTCATTGAAAGCAGCTGCAGCTATCTCTATGAAACCATCGGGCACGGTATATTTACCAGTACGTCCACATGGAAAAGCAAGAATGATGTTTTCGTCCTTATTGCACAGCATTCCGTCGACCGAGCTGAAATATTTGTTTTCAGGATCTACAGTGAAGTCGGTCATGCTTGTACAACCACAAAAAACAGCATCTTCAATGTATTCAACATTTAAAGGAATATTGATTGATCTTAGCGATTCATCACAAAAAAACGCATTCGAATATATTGATGTTACAGTCTCAGGAATCTCAATATCTTCAAGCGAAGTGCATCGATAGAAAGCACCATTACGGATTTCAGTAACGTTGTTTGGAAGATAAATATGTTTCATATTCTCACAGAAATCAAACATACTTGGACCTATGACATTGTCTTGTGTAAAGTTACTAGAATAAACATATGACTCACCTCCTTCAACAATTCTTGCGTTTGAAAGGTCAAGAATTTCTACTTTCCCATCTGTCGGACTACCATACAGTTCTCGACCTAACATGTCACGTATCAATTTGATATCAGTTCCATTGATTGGGCCAGCTACGGTCAATTCCGTAATCGTATACATTTCATCTTTAGAGATAAAGTCTCCGAGAGTTCCTGCTTCCTGAAGCGTGACGCTCATTTCTTTGGCAAAGATGTTGCCTGAAGAAATTGCAGCCAATCCCATTCCTATAAGAAGGCTTCTTTTAATGTTGATGTAGAATTTCATCATAATTTAGTTTTTAGAAGAAAAATTCAAAGAAAAATTAGATTATGATGCAAATTTATCAAATGAATTTGATTTGTCGATTGACCTATGTCAATTCAGCAGTTTTTTATTTTTCGTTTTAATCGACAAAGGTATTCAGGAGACACACCCAGGTATGAAGCTATATCTTTTTGTTGAACTTTTTCAATTATTTCCGGACGATGTCGGAATAGAGCTTCAAATCGTTCTTTTGCTTGTCCGTTGGCCACTGATGAGTTCTTCTTTTCTTGATAATATAATTCTTCCATCATTAGATGAAACATCCATATAGCAAATCGATGGGAGTTGTGCATCAAATCGTCGAAATCTTTACGAGATATCCGAAGCAACTCACATTCACAGCAAGACCATAGTTCGTAGTAAGATGGCAGTGCTTTTACAAAAGAATGTTTAAGAGTGAAGACTGTACCCGGTAGGCCAAAGGCAATGACGCGCTCTTTGTCTCCATTCATATCCACAACTTTGATAATCCCATTTTTTACGATCCACATATAAGGAGAAAATGCTCCAGATTCTACAATACATTTATTGGACGCAACAAAAACTCTATCTGTACGTGACAATAAAAGATCGAGCACTTCATCTTCGATCTTAAGATCACATTCTTCTTTCAGTAGAGCTTTAAGTTCCTTCATAATATATATAATCTCGTGATATTTGTTGGGTGGATTTTTGTCGGTTGGTTTTATTGGATGGAGATAAGCATAACGCATCTTTGTTTACCAAAATGTGTTGGCCTGACAAAAGTTAATCCAAACACAAAATTACTAAAAAGAGTTGGAACAAAAAATTTTTAGCCTTGAAAATTGCTAATAACAAAGAAAAGATACAAATAAAGGTCAAGAATAGGGACATTCTTGAAGGAGAATTAGCTGAGTCATACTCTTTCTTTTGATAAATGAACTTTTCGTAAATTTCTCAGTTTATATGTTAGGATTCACTTAATTCTAACTATATGCGCCAGATAATAAATCATTTTACGGATGATGATCTTTACAAGTTCACGATGTGTTGTGCTGTCATCGACAACTATCCACGCACACAAGTGCGCTATCGCTTCATCGACCGAAATAATACAGTATATCCCAAGGGTTTTGCCGACGAAGTAAGGCAACAGATAAAATATCTTGAAAATCTTGTCATTACTGATGAAGAAGTGGCATTTATGCGCCGCCGCTGCTACTATATTCCTGATTGGTTTTATACATTCCTCAAGGGATTCCGTTATGATAGTCGTTGGGTGACGGTAGATCAGGACGAGGAAGGACACCTAAGTATAGAATTCGAAGGGAATTGGAGTGATACTATTCTTCTGGAAGTCAAGGTGCTTGCCATTATTTCTGAATTATACTATATAATGACTGGTCAGGCGGATAGCCTTGACTATGACGCATATTATTCACATACTTACGCAAAAGGGGAGAGGCTGCTTGAAGCAGGATGCTCTTTTAGCGATATGGGTACGCGCCGACGTGCATCTTTCGAAGCGCAAGACATAGTAGTGCGAGCGATGGCTGACTGTGATCGCGAAAACAAGTATACCGGCAAGTTTGTAGGTACGAGCAATGTCTACTTAGCTATGAAATATGATGTGATGCCTATTGGCACCATGGCTCACGAGATGATAAGTGCAATAGCAGGCATGTATGGGCCGCAGATGGCCAACCATCTTGCTATGAAAGTTTGGTCAAATACTTATCGTGGAGCTCTCGGAACATTCCTCTATGATACCTATGGATGGCGAATCTTCAGCCTCAATTTCTCGGAAGATTATGCCAACATGTTTAAAGGTCTGCGCGTAGATAGTGGAGACAACTATGAGCAACTTAACTTGATCATTGAAAAATATCGTAGTCTCAATATCGACCCACGAACGAAACAAGTGATATTCAGCAACGGATTGAATGTAGATGAAGCCATTGATATACAGCGGTATGCTTGTGATAAATGTATTCCTTCATTTGGTATTGGCACTCATTTCACCAATGATTTCCCGGGTGTGAAACCAATGAATATAGTCATCAAGCTTCTTGCTGTCAAAATAACTGAATCATGGCCTTTCTTCTGCGACACTTGTAAGCTAAGCGAAGACCATGGGAAATATTCAGGTGATATAGCAACGGTGAAGCGATTCCGCGAAGCTTTGCATCTGGAATAATAATTTTGAATTGTTTCTTACTAAGAATCTCAATTCTTAATTTCAAATCGCCATTAATAAATCTAATTAATACTATGATTGATTATATGATAGATCTCCTTCGGGAGAATCCCACAATACCTCTTTTCTTGACATTAGGCATTGGCTTTTGGCTTGGAAGCTTGAAGATAAAGAGCTTTTCTCTGGGCCCGGTGACTGCCACTTTGCTTGTAGGTGTCCTTATCGGTCAGCTTGACATTCCTATTGCTGAGCCATTGAAGACCGTAAGCTTCTTGCTCTTCCTATTTGCAATCGGATACCGAGTAGGTCCTCAATTTTTCCGTGGACTCAAAGGCGACGGAGTAAAGCAGATGCTTTTCGCCGTAGTGGAATGTGTAATTTGCATTGCGGTCTGTATAATTGCGGCTCGAGTGATGGGTTATAATACAGGCACAGCCATTGGTCTCTTTGCAGGATCACAGACTATTTCCGCATCAATCGGTGTTGGATCAGACATGATATCATCGATGAAGATAGATGCTGAAACAAAGAAATCACTTATAGGCATGATACCATCTGCATATGCTGTCACATATATATTTGGAACAATTGGAGCTGCCTGGATTGTTGCCAATCTTGGTCCGAAACTCTGCGGAGGACTTGAAAAGGCCAAAATGCAGATAGCAGAAATAGAGGCAGAGATGGAAGAAGGAGAGTTCTCGGCGCAACCCGGTCTGATTGTTGCAAACCGCCCCGTATCTTTTCGAGCTTATAAAGCGGAATCGAGTTTCTTCAAGCGTCCTCGTACGGTTTCAGAAATAGAAGAAGCTCTTCGTGGGCTTGGACACCGGCTATTTGTAGAGCGCCTGAGAGTAGGAGGAGATGTAGTAGATGTTGAGCCGGATGTAAAGGTGAGACGTGGAGATATCATAGTGATAGGTGGGCGGCGTGAGACAGTGGTGAATGAAGCCGGTATAATAGGTCAGGAGGTAGTAGACCATGATCTTCTTAATTTCGAAGCAGAAAATCTGCCAGTGACTGTATCGAAGCATGGTGCAGCCGGAATGACATTCGGAGCACTTCGAAAATCAGACTTTATGAGTGGAGTCATGGTGAAAAGTCTTGTACGTGATGATGTCAAGATCCCTCTTCATAGCCGAACTGTGCTTGAGGCTGGAGACGTGCTAACACTCGTAGGATTGCAAAAAGATGTAGAAGAAGCGATAGGAGAGATTGGTTATCCTGATCGCAAGACTGAGACTACCGATGTGGCTTTCCTTAGCTTCGGCGTGGCTATCGGTTGCTTCATAGGAGCACTCTGCTATCATTTCAAAGGGGTTCCTATTTCCCTTACTACCAGCGGAGGAGCCCTATTGGCTGGACTTTTCTTTGGCTGGCTCCGAAATCGTAGGCCGACTTTGGGGCGCATACCATCATCTGTGGTGTGGATGCTTGATAATGTGGGTCTCAATCTTTTCATTGCAATAGTAGGACTTGCAGCCGGTCCTACTTTCATTTCAGGACTGGAGCAAGCCGGCATAGGCTTATTCTTTATTGGCCTTGTATGCACTACACTTCCCCTTATCATTTCGATATTTATCGGACAATACATATTTCGGTTTCCGATAGCGGTGACGCTTGGATGCGTAGCCGGAGGGCGCAATGCCGTAGCTGCTCTGGGAGCACTTCAAGATAATCTTGGGAGTACACTGCCGGCGATGGGATATACAGTGACTTATGCCGTCAGCAATTTCCTTCTCATTTTCGGAGGTATTGCAGTAGCTTTACTCGTCTGAAGCAAATAATTCAAGATTCTAATCAAAATTATATAATTCAGTAGAGTGCCTCGAAAATATCTCGGATTTATATGTGTATTAATTTTTTTAGCTACTTATGAAATTAGATAAAGTCAAAGGATATTCGCTTGCAGCTCTTGCCGCCGCGGCTTATGGCACTAATCCTGCTTTTGCAGTGCCACTTTATGGACATGGCATGAATGCTGTGTCGGTGCTTCTATTCAGGTATCTTTTAGGGCTTCCAATTCTTGCAGTTATAATGGCAGTAAGAAGGAAATCGTTTTCCTTAAGAAAAGAAGAAATTGTGCCGACTATGATTCTGGGAGTGTTGATGGCACTATCGTCTTTGACACTCTTTGAGAGCTATAACTATATGAACTCAGGAGTGGCATCGACACTTCTTTTTGTCTATCCAGTGATGGTAGCGGTGATGATGATAATGTTTTTCCATGAGAAGTTTAACATCTCTACCGTGATATGCCTGGTGGTGATGGGAGCAGGATTGATGCTTCTTATGAAGCCTCAGGGTGATGCATCCTTGAGCTTGTTTGGGTGTCTGCTTGTGATGCTGTCTGCGTTGACTTATGCACTATATATCGTCATGGTCAATGTATCGAAGAGTGTAAGGAATATTCCTACTACTAAGCTGCTCTTCTATGTGCTTGGGTGGGGATGCCTTGTATATGTAGGAATGATTGTGACGGGAAGTGAATTGACTGTCCCGACTGAAAATTGGGGCTGGCTTAATCTTCTTGCTTTGGCGGTAATCCCAACAGTAGTATCACTCGGGTGCACCACAAGAGCTATCCAACTGATAGGCTCGACCCCGACTGCGATTTTGGGAGCATTGGAACCGGTTTCAGCTGTTGTGCTTAGTGTCCTGGTGTTGGGGCAACAAATTACTGTTCAGGATATTATCGGAGGGGGTCTTATAGTCGTAGCGACTACGATTGTGATATGTGCCGGACCTGTAGATAAAGCTATTTTGCGAATGCGAAAGATGTTTCCGAAGAGCTCTCATAATTAAAGGATACAAAAAACATACTTTTTTGAGTAAAAATATTTGCAGTTACAAAAAAAATCATTAATTTTGTGTATGTATCCACAAAGCGGCGCAAACCGCTCCTCAATCCTTGACGACAATGACAGACACCGAGATTCTCAGGAAAGCCCTGAAGCTACATTTTGGATTCAACACCTTCAAAGGTCAGCAAGAAGAAATCATCCAATCCCTCTTAGAAGGAGATGATGTCTTTGTGCTTATGCCCACAGGGGGTGGCAAGTCGCTATGTTATCAGCTTCCTGCATTAATGTCGGAAGGAACCGCCATTGTGATCTCTCCTCTTATAGCGCTGATGAAGAATCAGGTAGATGCAATCCGGAATTTTTCGGAAAATGATGGAGTTGCGCATTTCCTTAACTCGACACTTTCGCGAGCAGCCATAGAAAGCGTCAAGAAAGATGTGATGGAAGGGCGTACAAAATTATTATACGTAGCTCCGGAATCGCTTACAAAAGAAGATAATGTAGAATTTCTTCGAAGTGTGAAGATCTCCTTCTTCGCTGTGGATGAAGCGCACTGTATTTCAGAGTGGGGTCATGACTTCCGACCTGAATACAGAAAGATTCGCCCAATAATCTCAAGGGTTGGCAACCGCCCTGTGATAGCGTTGACTGCCACTGCAACTCCTAAGGTGCAGCACGATATTCAGAAAAATCTTGGGATGCTTGAGGCTAAAGTGTTTAAATCAAGTTTCAACAGAGAAAATCTTTATTATGAAGTAAGACCTAAGACAAAAGACATCGATGCCAACATCATCCGCTTTGTGAAGCAGCAGAAAGGCAAAAGCGGCATTATATATTGCCTTAGCAGAAAGAAAGTGGAAGAAATGGCAGAGCTTCTGAAGGTCAATAACATAAGGGCTCTTCCTTACCATGCAGGGATGGAAGCGACGACGAGGAGTGAAAATCAAGACGCATTCCTCCATGAGAAAATCGATATCATCGTAGCGACGATAGCGTTTGGTATGGGTATAGACAAACCAGATGTCAGATATGTCATTCACTACGATATCCCTAAAAGTCTTGAGGGCTACTATCAAGAGACCGGTCGAGCCGGTCGCGATGGAGGAGAAGGAAGATGCATTGCATACTATACCCGAAGAGACCTTCAGAAACTTGACAAACTTATGCTGTCTAAAACCCCGACCGAACAGGAGATCGGTCGTCAGCTACTGGCTGAGACTGCAGCCTATGCAGAATCGTCAGTGTGTCGACGTCGAATACTCTTGCATTATTTCGGCGAAAACTATGAAAATGACAATTGTGGCAACTGCGACAATTGCAAACACCCAAAAACATTAGTGGAAGCTACAGAAGAACTTTGCGCCGTCATGGAAACGGCCCTCGCACTTAAAGAAAAATACAAGGCGGAATACATCACATGCGTCATGATAGGACGCGCAACAGATGAGATTCGCGAAAATGGTCATGATGAAATCGAATTGTTTGGCTGTATGCCCAATTCAGATGAACGAATGCTTGCAGCCGTGATACGACAGGCGGATATCGCAGGATATATCAAGCGTGACCTTGAGAACTATGGCATACTTAAAGTAACAGCCAAGGGTAAGAAATATCTTAAGAACCCAACTCCTCAGTTCAAGATAGTAGAGGATTCTGAATTTTCCGATCAGGAGCCGGAACCTCAGCAGCTTGCTGGTTCAGGAGCGGCTGATGAGGTGCTCTATAATATTCTCGTAGATCTTCGCAAGAAGATAGCCAGAAAAAATGATGTGCCTCCTTATGTAGTGTTTCAGGAGCCATCGCTTGAAGCAATGGCAACTACTTATCCTATCACTATGGAGGAGCTATCGTTTATACCCGGTGTAGGAATGGGTAAGGCTAAGAGATTTGGCGATGAGTTTCTTGCGGCAATACGAGAATATGTAGAGGAAAACGACATAGTTCGTCCTGAAGACTTTAGGGTCAGGATGATGCCTAATAAATCTAAGCTAAAGGTGTATCTGATCACAGGAATCGACCGCAAAATTGCCCTTGATGAACTTGCTGAGAGCAAAGGTCTTGATTTCGATGAATTGCTGACCGAGCTTGAATCTATTGTAGAAGCAGGTATCAAAATCAATATCGATTATTTTCTAAATGACGTGTTGGAAGAAGGCGTGGAAGAAGATATCATAGATTACTTCCAGGAGACAGAGGAAGACAATCTTGAAGAGGCAATTCAGGATCTTGGAGAGGATTATACGGAAGAAGAGATACGCCTTGTCAGGATCAAATTTATATCGGATATGGGAAACTAAGAATAAAATATTAGATACTATAAATAAAGGCAGGAATTGCAAATTCCCGCCTTTATTTATAATAAGTATTATGATATTAAGAGCCCATCTCAAATTTATGAGATGAGCTCTAAATCTATTATCCGTAGTCTTAATCTTTGTATAAGCGTTCGCGTGCTGCTGCTACCTTTTCATCGGTGATGTAGTCGTCGTAGTCCATCATCTTGTCGATAATACCATTGGGTGTCAGCTCTATTATGCGATTGCAGACAGTCTGTATAAACTCATGGTCATGACTCGACATAAGAATAACTCCTTTGAAGTTCTGCAAGGTATTGTTGAACGCCTGGATTGATTCGAGGTCTAGATGGTTGGTAGGAGAGTCAAGAACGAGAGTGTTGGCGTCGGTCAGCATCATACGAGCTATCATACAACGTATTTTTTCACCTCCGGAAAGCACACTGGCTTTTTTAAGAACATCGTCTCCACTAAAGAGCATTTTCCCGAGAAATCCCTTTAAATAAATCTCAGAGGAATCGTTGGAATATTGACAAAGCCAATCTACGAGATTGAGATCTGTATTGAAGAATGCGCTATTGTCAAGGGGTAGATAAGCTGTTGTGATGGTCTGTCCCCAATCATAGTCGCCGGCATCAGCCTTACGGTTGCCCATGATGATTTCAAATAGAGCGGTCATAGCTCGAGGATCACGACTCAAGAAAGCAACTTTATCACCTTTCTCAATCTGGAAGTTGACATCGTCGAAAAGAACTTCACCATCGACGGTGGCTTTAAGACCCTTCACTTCGAGAATCTTATTGCCAACCTCTCTATTTGGCGTGAAAATAATGCCGGGATAACGTCGAGTAGAAGGCTGGATCTCCTCAATATTGAGTTTTTCGAGCATCTTCTTTCTTGATGTGGTCTGCTTAGACTTTGCAACATTGGCAGAGAAGCGGCGAATAAATTCAAGAAGTTCTTTCTTCTTTTCCTCAGCCTTCTTATTTGCCATCTGCTGTTGGCGAAGAGCAAGCTGTGAAGATTGATACCAGAAACTATAGTTGCCAGCAAAGAGAGATATCTTATTATAATCGATGTCGAGAGTGTGGGTGCTGACGGCGTCAAGGAAGTGGCGGTCGTGGCTTACAACGAGCACTGTATTTTCAAAGTTGCAGAGATAATTTTCAAGCCATGCTACGGTCTCGAGATCAAGGTCGTTGGTTGGCTCGTCGAGCAGCAGATTGTCAGGATTGCCGAAAAGGGCTTTGGCAAGAAGCACACGCACCTTCTCGTTGGCACCCATGTCGCGCATCAGAGAATAATGTGAGTCTTCTTTGATTCCGAGTCCTGACAGAAGAGCAGCGGCATCACTTTCAGCGTTCCATCCTTCCATTTCAGCAAATTTCTCCTCAAGTTCTGCAGCGCGAATTCCATCTTCCTCTGTGAAATCTTCCTTTGCGTAAAGGGCATCTTTTTCCTGCATGATATCCCAGAGGGTAGTATGACCTCTGAGCACAGTCTCGATGACAGTGCAATCATCATATTTGAAGTGGTCCTGCTCCAGGACGGAGAGTCGTTCGCCCGGGCCCATGGAGACAGATCCGGAAGTGGGGGAGAGCTGCCCGGAAAGTATTCGCATTAAAGTGGATTTTCCGGCTCCGTTAGCTCCAATAATGCCATAGCAATTGCCATGTGTGAAAGTAAGGTTTACATCCGAGAAAAGGGGTTTTTTGCCAAACTGGATGCTTAGATTGTTGGTCTGTATCATCTTTTATCTTATATTCTTCTACCTATTTATTTCAGAGTGCAAAGTTAATAAAAATAATTGAGAATTGGGAATTGAGGATTGAGAATTTGCTAGAAGCGGACAGCCAGCTCCAATACAAGCTTATTGCCTTGCCCATCAGATGGAGTGTATCCGTGCTGATAGAAATATTGTTCATAGTCGAGCATTACGTCGGCAAATACTTTTTTATAGCGATAGGATAGTGTTCCTCCGATTGTAGCACGATGTCTGCCTTCATTGTCGGCAGTCTGCTCTACGCCATTCCATTGTCGGTTCATACCATCGTAGCGAGCTTGCACTGACCAATGATTGAAAATCCCAAGTTTTGCAATCTTCCCATAGTCGCCCCATAACACCCAAGAATGAGTATCCTTATGATATGAGTCTACATAATGCTCATTCATATATTCAAGTCTGCCACGCCAATCGCCACGACTCCAAGTAGTGCCTATATCATAAAGCATAATGCGGGTGACATCGGGAAGAATGTCCATTACACCACCACATATATTGAAATCGCCAGCTTGGATGGTGACACGTCCGCAACCCATATAAGATTTACTCCAAATATTATGATTTGCAACTCCGCCGGCGTTGCCGACAGCAGCCTCTACGGTAAGTGGCAATGAAATAGGTAATTGGTAGGTGAGTTTTGCCCCAACTTTACGGTAATTGCACATCTGTTTTCCCATAAAAGAACGGTTGGCAAAGATGTAATTTTGCGGTGCCATGAATGGTTCTCTTCCAAATGGCATCCTGAATTGTCCTGCTTGCACCTCCAATCCTTTAGCTATCCCCATCTTGACATATGCATCATGAAACTTGAATACGCCCTGGTCGCAAAGATCGACTTGCAGGAAATATCCAATTTTTGGCGCTACTTTTCCTTCTGCAGTGAACCTTGCCCATCTTATTTCGAAGCGACTTTGTCCAGTCTCGGTGTCAAGTTCCCATCGAGGTCGAACTGCACCATGAAATTCGGGTATGTAACTGATTTTTTCGGCGCCTTCGGCTGGAGTTGGATTGCTTTCTGCAGAGATTGGAATACTAAGAGAAGCAATCGCCAATGTAAAGATTGCGTTAAAAATGTGCTTTTTCATGATAGACGTTGCTGTTTGAGTTGGCAAATTTAGGAATTTTTTATTAACTTTGCAAAAAATAATCCTAAGCAATGGTAAAGCATATAGTAATGTTCAAACTTCACGGCAGTGATGAGCTCCGCCGTAAGATAGCTGAAGATTTCAAAGCAGCTCTTCTTGCACTTCCAGAGAAGATCGAATGTCTGCAGAGCATGGAAGTTGGTGTTAACGAAAATCCTGCTGAAGACTGGGACGTGGTCTTGACAGCTGTTGTTCCAACCATGAAGGATGTCAGCGTATATGCCAAGCATCCGGCACATGTGGCCGCCGCCGCTATCCTTGGTCCGTATAAGGAAGCGAGGGCATGTGTTGACTTTGAATTCTGAGAATCAATCCGGCGATGATAAGGCTCCAGATTGAAAAACTCACCAAGTCGATAGGTGATCGTATTCTTTTTTCTGATCTTTCACTTACAGTGGAGGAAGGAGACAAGATTGGAATAGTGGCTCGAAACGGATCCGGAAAGACTACATTTCTTAATATTATTTGTGGACTCGACGATTATGACTCCGGTAAAATTACATTTTCCGATGGGGTCAGGATAGCATATCTCTCACAGAGTCCGGAATTCGATAAGGAGGCGACGGCCCTTGAGTATGCCACGCCAGAACCACGTAACAGTGAAGATTATGGTGCAATAGACCGGGCACGCCAGATGCTTTCTCAGTTTGGAGTGAGAAATCTCGACCAGAAACTTGCATCGATGTCGGGCGGTCAGTTCAAGAGAGTATCTATAGCTAAGGTGCTTCTTCAGGAACCTGATTTATTAATTCTTGATGAGCCTACCAATCATCTTGACATTGCCATGGTAGAATGGCTGGAATCTTATCTTTCGCGTTTGCGCACCACTCTTATCATGGTGACTCATGACCGCTATTTCCTTGATAATGTGTGCACGCGCATACTTGAGATAGATCATGAAGAGGCGTATTTATATGATGGAAATTATGACTATTATTTGCGTAAGCGCACGGAGCGCCATGAAGTGTTAAGTGCTGAACTTGCAAAAGTAAAGAATCTTCTGCGCACTGAATTGGAGTGGATGCGTCGTCAGCCTCAGGCTCGTGGAAGCAAGGCAAAATATCGTATAGATTCCTTTCATGACCTTGAAAAGCGGAGTCATGTCAATCTTCATGAGAAGGATGTGCGTCTTGCAGTCAAGGGAAGCTATATTGGCAATAAAATCTTCGAGGCAGTGCACGTGGCGAAAAAATTTGAGAAGAATTTTTCTGACGGGTCTGCTCAGGTGATACCTATTCTCAACGATTTTAATTATAACTTTGCTCGATTTGAGAAAGTTGGTATTGTTGGGGATAATGGAACGGGTAAGTCCACATTCATTAAGATGCTTCTGGGGGAGATAGTACCGGATTCAGGACATTTCGATGTGGGGGAGACGGTGAGATGGGGATACTATTCTCAGGAGGGTATGACCGGGTTCGATGAGAGAAAGAAGGTGATAGATGCAGTCAGGGAAATATCGGAAACTGTCAGGATTGATGATAAGACAACTCTGACGGCTCAACAATTTCTTACCCATTTCTTATTTGAGCCTGCCACTCAGCAGAAATATATCTACAAGCTCAGTGGGGGAGAGCGAAGACGTTTGTATTTGGCTACTGTTTTGATGCGGCAACCAAATTTCCTTATACTTGATGAGCCAACCAACGACCTTGATATCATGACACTTGGAGTACTTGAGAACTATCTTGCAGGCTTCAAGGGATGTGTGATAGTGGTAAGTCACGACCGCTTTTTCCTTGACAGGATAGTAGACCATATTTTTGTGATGAAAGGTGACGGTGAGGTGCGAGATTTTCCTGGTGATTATTCTACGTATCGCCATTGTGTACGTCAAGAAGAGAAAGAGGCTAAGGCAGCCGCTGAAGAAGCGAAGCGGGCAGCCGAAAGCAAGGGAAATGGCTCTACGGCAACAACGAAACAGAAGACGGAACGAAAACTCAAGCTTTCATTTAAGGAGAAAAAAGAAATGGAGGCTCTTGAGCTCGAACTCGAAAATTTAAATCAAGAAAAATCTAATCTTGAATCTGCCATGTCATCAGGTTCTATGTCGGTAGATGAGATCACTTCAGCGGCATCAAGAATACAAGAAGTAATCGAAAGAATAGATGAGGCGGAGATGCGATTGCTTGAATTAATGGAAAAAGAAGGATGAATGCTTTAAGCGTTCATCCTTCTTGCATAGTATATAATACTTTTTTCAAGTTCTTATTTTATACTGAGGCAATCATCTCTATTTCGACGAGAGCCTGCTTTGGGAGTTCTTTTACTGCGAATGCACAGCGTGCAGGGTAGGGAGCTGAGAAATATTCAGCATATATCTCGTTCATTTCGCCGAAGAGGCTCATATCTGCCAAGAATACGGTAGTCTTAACAACGTCATTTAAAGAAGCTCCTGCAGCTTCAAGAATAGCTTTGGCATTTTCAAGGCTTTGGCGAGTCTGGCACTTAATGCATTCCCCCATGGTTCCATCTGCTGGATTTATGGGGAGCTGACCAGATACAAATATTAGGTTGCCCGCTTTTACAGCCTGGCTATAAGGTCCGATGGCTCCCGGAGCTTTTGGCGTATCAATTTGAGATTTCATAATGATAAGTATTAAAAATTAAATAATGATAATTTAATAATCAATGATAAGTGATCGACATTATTTTTGTCGTCGGGGAATATTGACGTTTTCGGCATCGAATACTTTACTGGAAGAGCGATCGAATAGGCGCCAATGTTCCATTTGGGATGAAGGAATTAGGTCGGTGCGGTCAGAGGGAATGACTGTGAAGTTAGTACCCTTTCCTGTAGGTTTTGCGCAGAAAAAAGTGTCATAGTCTGCCCATTTTACTCTTGGTTTCCCATCTTCTTCGCGTTCAACCCTTACTCTGACGTAGGCACCCCCACGAGTGTCGCCTGTCTTCATGTTGGAAATGAAGTTGCCAAGTGAATAAACTACCGGCACATCTTGATTCCTTTTTTCATCGCGAATCATCTTCATCGGTTGAATCACATGGGGATGACTCCCAATCACCATGTCAGCTCCATTGTCGATTAAGAATTGTGCAAGATCACGCTGTATGGCATTCTCTTTCAATACATATTCGATCCCCCAATGCATAGTGACTATAAGAATTTCTGCACCGGCTTCACGAGTTAGTTTCATCTCCTCCGCAATTTTCTTGCGGTCGATTAGTGCCACTTCCATTCCGTCGCGAGCAGGGATGCCGTTTGTGCCATAAGTATAATTAAGAAAGCCAAACTTGATCCCATTTATTTCTTTGATGAATGGTGTCTTTTCTCGTCTGTCTTTAGCATTATGGTAAGTACCGATATGATCTATGCCAAGCGAATCAAGAGCATTGATCGTACGTCTGGCTGCTTTCATGCCGGAATCAAGACAATGATTGTTGGCAGTTAGCATCATATCGAAACCGGCATCAGCAAGAGCTTGAGCATAGCTGTCGGGAGCGCTGAAGCATGGATATCCGCTATAGCGAGGTCCTCCTCCAAGTGGGACTTCAAGATTCACTACAGAATAATCAGCCTCTGTCACCGTCGGAGCGATCCAACGGAAGCATTCTGAATAGTCATAGCTCTTTCCATCACCTTCCAATAATGCCTGATCAAGTTGAGCTTGATGTTGCATGGCATCACCGGCAAAAAGAATTGTAGCACCCGGACGAGACATAACGGCACTGTCGGCCGGATTGGCCGCAGTGCCGGTGATAAATTGCAGTAGACTGA
>CAZGGB010000059.1:0-18053 GCA_964525115.1 uncultured Sangeribacter sp.
ATGTCGCCGCTCCAAGTAGCAGTGGAATATCTTTGAAGACCTGCGAAGCCGGAGCGGGTGAGGAGGAACACACGTTTGTCAGGATTCGTCTCGCGCTGTCCATTGTAGATGGCATCAGCATTGACGAGGGCATAAGCATTAAAGTATTTGGTAGATGGTCCGAGAGCGGTCGGTGTAATAAGATCTTTACGATACTGAATGTCGGTGCAGTCGCGGATATTCGGCTCCGATGCGTCCATCCACCATGCGTCGATGCCAAGGGGCACGTAGTGGTCGTTGATCTGGCTCCAGAATAGCTTGCGTGCTTCAGGATCGTAGGCATCATAGAATGATCCGAGGTAGCCGGGACCCACCCAGTCGCGTATGCTGTCTTGCACAGGAAGCTTATACATCCAGCCTTTCTCGTCAAACTCCTTATAGTGGTCGGTCGTGACATAGAATTTAGGCCATACCGAGATCATCACGCGTGCATTCATGTCGTGGATAGTATCTACCATTCCTTTGGGATCAGGGAACCGTGTGCGGTCAAACTCATGGCTACCCCATGAATCTTCTTTCCAGTGTAGCCAGTCGATGACGATATTGTCGATAGGAATGCCACGGCGGCGGAATTCAGCCAATGTGGAGAGCACTTCTTCCTGAGTATTATATTTCTCGCGGCTTTGCCAGTAGCCCATAGCCCATTTCGGCATAATGGGGGCTTTGCCGGTCAGTGTGCGGTAGCCGGAGATCACTTCATCCATATTGTCTCCATAGACGAAGTAATAGTCGATGCCATCTTGCATTTCACCCCACCAACTCATCTGCATTTGCTCTTTGGGGTCGCGGGGATTGTAGGCGCGAAGGCTGCAATAAGCCACACCGCCGTTTGGCTCCCATTCTATTTTGATTGGCACTCGCTTGCCAGCCTCAAGATTTACTGAAAATTTGAAGCTGTTGGGATTCCAGGCAGTACGCCAGCGTTCCGGCACCACTTCTTTGCCGTCGATGAATACGGTCTGATAGCCGGAATAGTAAAGGATGAACTTATATTCTCCAGTCTCAGATGCTTCGATCTCACCCTCATAAGTCACATGGCTTCCATTGAAGTTGAAATCCTGAGGCAAGTTGACCACATGTGCGAGATCTCCTCTTATCAGATGTTCGAAATATATTGAGTCTTCTCTCTGCACGAGAGTCTCGCCATTGGGATCGGCGGGAACATATGTGCCTGTGAGAGCACCCTCTTTTCCTTCCTTGTCGAAGAGCTTGAAAACTCCGCCAAGCTGTTTATATCCGTCGGGATTACCCCATCGGCAAAGCGAGTAGCTGTCCCAAAGAATTCCATAATTGTCGGTAGATACAATAAATGGTACCGACACTTTGGTATTGTATTGGTATAATTCCTCGTTTTTGCCCTTGTAGTTGAATTCATCGCTCTGGTGCTGTCCGAGGCCATATATACCCTCGTCATCAGAGAGAGATTCGAAAGACTGGCGCACGGTATACCCTTTTGTGCCTTCCACTTCGATTGGAGAGAATTCTCTGCCACCATCAGCTTCTGCAAGAATCAGTTTGCCATCTTTATCGTAGAATTTCACATCCCCCGTGCCGAGTGAGACAGTGGCGCGGATAGCCGAAGTAACTACAGAGACAGTAGAATCTGTCTCTTCAACATCAAATTTCACGTCGTTCGGGCGCTCCAGCACTGAAAGGCTGGCATCGGGCGCAAACTTGCTGTCGGGAGTTGCGGTGACTCTTATTATTTTGTCGCCATACACTTGCAGACGCACCTTATTGACGTCAGACTCGTTTTTTTTGCCTACATTTACGACGATTCCCCCGGTCTCTTTCTTATAGGGCTGAGATCCGCAGGATGCAAGCACTGCGGCAGTCAGCAGTAGCCCCGGGATGTAAGAAAATTTCATAGTTATAAATGTTTTGTCGTTTAATCGTTTAGTAGTTTATAGTTAATTGTCGATTTCCACTTTTGTTTCGCTTCCTTCTTTATCCTGATAGGCAGAGGGAAGGATTCCGAATTCCTCCTTGAAATATTTGCTGAATATCTTAGGGCTATTGAATCCGGTCTTATATGCCACTTCCGAGACATTAAGCTGGCTCTCTCGCAGCAGCTGAGCTGCTCTCTTAAGCCGTATGACACGAATGAACTCAATAGGAGTCTTTCCGGTGATTTGCTTTATTTTCTTATAGAGTTGGACTCGGCTCATTCCGATAAAATCGCTCAAATCCTCCACTGATAGTTTGGGACTGTCAATGTTGTCGGAGACGTACTTCATGGCTTTTTCGATCAGCTTTTCATCAAGCGGAGTGATCTTTATAGACTCCGGTTCCGGTTCCATAAGCGGTCTTGTGGCTCCTTTGGCAGTAAGCTGGATGAGCTTATTCATCCTTAGACGTAGCACGTCAAGATTGAATGGTTTCGTGATATACTCCTCTGCACCTAAAGTGAGACCTTCGATCTTTATTCCCAAATCATGCTTTGCTGTCAATATAATGATTGGGATTGAGACCGTCTCAGGCGTAGATTTGAGTCGTCGGCATAATTCTATGCCATCCATCCCGGGCATCATCAGGTCGGTCACAATAATAGACGGCTTTACTGTCTCGATTTTCTTAAGAGCGTCATTTCCGTCAGCTGCAGTAATTACTACAAACTCATTCTCGAGCTCAAATTTCAGCATTTCTGTCAGGTCAGGATTGTCATCTACAACGAGGGCTATCGGCAGAGAATTCCCATCTTTATCTTTCTTAGATTCAATCGTTGCTTCAGAGTCAAGGTCGTTTTTTTCAGATTCATCGGCCTGATCTTCGGCGATGCTTTCCCTTTCGTTGTGGTCATCATCGGGATGTGAGATGTGTAGGATTGGTATTTCGATGATAAATACGCTTCCGTATTCGACATTGTCTGTCACCCTGACGGTGCCGTCGTGTAGCCTTACATATTCTTTCACCATGCTCAGGCCGATTCCGCTTCCCATCTGGACTTGCGACCCACTCTTCTCATTCGACTGATAGAACTGGTCGAAAATCTTCTCCTTATCCTCATCCGGAATGCCGGGTCCGGAATCAGCAACCTTTATTCTCAGCTTCTGTGCATCATCGCCTATGACTTCAAGCGACACGTCCACCCGTCCGTAGGATGGCGTGAATTTGAAGGCGTTTCCAAGGAGATTCATGAAAATTTTCTCAATCTTGTCTTTGTCGAAACTCATCATGATCTCATCTCTGTCAGAATAGAAAGAGAAATTGACCTTCTTCCTTTCAGACATTGCAGTGAAAGAGTTGCACACCTCTTTGCTGAAACTAACTATATCCCCTTCTTCCGACTTAAATTGAAGTCCGGCTACTTCATTCTTGCGGAAATCAAGAAGTTGGTTGACGAGTGTGAGGAGCCTATGTGCATTGTCTTTAAGAAGTTTAAGTCTCTTTTTCTGGCGAGCGTCTTCGGTCTCCTTTATCATCTGGTCAAGCGGGGAGACTATTAGAGTAAGAGGAGTTCGCAGGTCATGGCTTATATTGGTGAAAAATTGGAATTTAAGCTGATTAATTTCTTCTTGCTTTTTCCTCTCTTCTTCTTTCATCCTCTCTTGTACGCGCTTCTTCGCGACTCTATTTGTGAGAAAATATATGCCTAATCCGATTAATAAAAGGATTACAGCGTATATGATAATAGCCCATATTGATGTCCAGAATGAAGCTCCGACTGTGATGTTGAGAATCCCGGGGATCTCACTCTCATACCCGTCGCTGTTTATGCCGGTGACCAACAGTCGGTAGTGTCCGGAGGAGAGGTTGGTATAGGTCACGCTGTGTTGACCTTCCGGCAGTGTAAGCCAGTCGTTGTCATATCCTTCAAGCTTATAGTGATATGTGGTCTTTTCGGGCAGGGCATAGTTGTCGGTGGTAAAATAGATAGTGAAGTCTTTTGTCCCGTGTGGCAAATAGACATTTCCACCGTCATGTAAAGACGTTGTCAAGATCGGTTTCCCATTTGCTTCGTCGCCCGGCCTTATAAGTTTGTTGCTGATGTAGAGATGGGTGAATATCACCCGAGGATTGATGGCATTGTACTTTATGTCGGCCGGGATAAAACGGTTTGCTCCGTAAAGCCCACCGACGAGAATTTCTCCTGAGGGAGTCTTGGCAAACGAACGCTGGTTGAATTCGCTGTCCATAAGGCCGTCAGAGGTGTCATAATGCCTTTGGGAGAGTTCCAGCTCTCCTGTCTTGTCGGTATAGTTTATCGTAATGTTGGTTAGGGTTCTACCCTCTGTTACCCATAAAGAACCACCATTATCTTCGATTATGCCGAAAATGTTGTTGTTCTTGTTTTGAAATGTCTTGACATCTTTCATCGTGCCATGAGTACGGTCGATTACCTTAAGACCTTTCACTGTTGCAACCCAAAGGAGCCCCCTTGAGTCTTCGAATATCTGAGCCACTTTCCATCCGGCTGAGTTTAGATCCGTTATTTTCTCCTTGAGATCATGGATTTGACCATCGGCAGGCTCAAAGAATGCGATGCCGTCAGAATGTCCGAAATATATGCGTCCGTCTTTCGATCGAATTCCGGTGTTGACATATGGCGACGCAAGTCCGCTGTTGGTGTCGGTAAATTGTCTGACTTCTCCGGTCTTGGTGTCATAATGAAAAACTCCGGCACCGAGAGTTGCGATCCAGAGTCCGCCGGCATTGTCGGAGATCAACGACCATGCAAAGCTTGTGTCAAGTGGTGTACCGGTTTTAATTTTTTCAAATTTGCCGTTATGGACTCTTCTGATGCCATGGGCGAATGCACCGACATATAGAGTGTTATCATCGGTAGAAACGAGACTTGTGATTGCTGCAGGGGTGCCTTGCTCTGAGGGGTCTACCACCGGATACTTTTCTCCCGTGGCAGTGTTCCATCTCCAAAGACCGGAGGTGTCGGTGCCGACCCACACCCAAGTTCCATTGGATGCAAGCATGCAGTTGACGTCAGGTAGCTCCTCAAGATCGAATTTGCGTACACATTCGTTGAATGTTAGAAGACCTTTCTTTAGAGTGCCGAGCCATACAGTGCCTGTATTGTCTTCAAAGAATGAGGTGACGGTGTTTTTATAAGTGATATCCCCTTCTTTGTCGGCTGTGACAAAGTGAGGGGTCAATCCATCTTTTACTACTCTCTCGAGTCCATGATTGTCGCGGGCAAGCCACACTTCTCCCTTTTTGTCTTGGTATACGGCTTTAATGTTTACGTGTTGCTCTTTCTCCGGAATTAGGTTAGTGATCCATTTTTCCTCGGTTCCATCGTAAATTCCCATTATTGTCGGGGAGTAAATCCAATATCGATTGTTTTTGTCTACCGTAGAAAGCTGGTAGTATTCTTTCTGGTTGGGACTGATCGGATGATCGGGTTTGGCTTGCTCCATGACATTGAGTGTACTGGGGTCGATCCAAGTCAGAGTGCCGCTTTCATCGACGAGTACCGGCGATCCGTACTTGTTGAATGTGATATGGCAGACATTGAAGTTCTTGTCTTGCGCGAATGAAGATTTTTGAGCTTTGCCGACTCCTCCGGGTATTTTATATACTCCATCACCTGCTACCGCAACCCATATTGAACCCTCCTTATCTGCTTCTATATCGTTGACCACGCCATCCGGTATTCCTGCATCTTCAAGTATTTTAGTGATATCCCCATTTTCAGTGAGGCTTTTGGGGTCGTAGATGCCATAATTGCTTTGAGTTCTGATCCATAGTCGACCCTGGGAATCTTCGCATATCTTATTGACATACTCATTGATGAAAGTCGCAGAATCCGGATGCTGGGTCAGTACCGGCATTATTGAATAGCCATCGTAGGTGCAAAGCCCATTGGCTGTGCCTATCCACATCAGCCCATTGCTGTGCTGATGTATAGCTGTGATCATATGGTTGTATTGTCCTGGAATAGCTTCGAAATGCCGATTGTCGACAGCTGCAAAAGCCTTTTCTAAGGCACCGGTCAGCAATGTCGGAACCAATATCGAAAGGAGTATATTCTTAAGTTTCATGGATCGATTATTTATCTTCACGGTGCAAAATAAATGAAACTTTCCCAAATATACAACCCCCTTTTTTGCCTTCTAATTAGGTCTTAAATATTAATTGTTGATATTCAATATAATATGTTTATATAAAAATAACATTTAACCTATCCATTGTTAACATTCGAGCCATATGTCAAATATATAAGGGAGGCTTCGAAAAGCCTCCCTTCCAAGTCGAAAATTAGATGGGCTCTTAGTCCTTTTGGAATTGTATCCTCTCAAGAGTGCATAAGGATTCGCCGCTTGGAGTGTTGAATACCAAGTAGAGTGGGTGTTTCCCCAGGAGCTTTGCCACAGGAGTCACATCAGCTTTAATTTTCAGCGGCTTGATAGGGTCGGAATCTTTTATCTCGAACTTCCCTACAGGAGTAGGATTCCCTTTCCAAGGAGCTTCTGTAAATACGGTTATAGTCCCATTCACTCCAGCGGGAATCAGGTCGATTGCAAGTTGCACTTTCTCGGCGCCATTAAGCTTGTCAAAGTTGAAATATTTATAGCCCACTATGCTGCCGTCTGTGTTGTTGACCACCGGGTTTATGTTGATGTCAGGGTGATAGGGCTCGCTGATGTTGTGGTCGTCATAATACACAGGCAAGAAGTGAGATCCGCTGTAGTGCAATCGGGGGTAGGTCTGATATGCTCCATCCTTCCCGGTGAAGTGGGAGGCAATCGCTGCAGGATACAGTTTGAGCGGATCAAGCCCGTCGATTTCAAAACCTTCAGATGTATATTCAGCCTCAGTGATGGTCACCTTGCCACCTTTGCCTTTCTCAACAGTCACATCTATAGGGGCCACCATAGCCTGTCGGGAATACTCGTCTGTGCCACACTGGCGGTGATAGAACACCCACCATTGATTGCCGATCTTCAGTATAGAACCGTGTGTGTTGCCATTAGGAGTAGCTGTGTAGATAGTCTTTCCATTTGCGTCAGTGTCGCGTCCGCGTCCATCTATGATTGTTCCGCCATATGTCCAAGGTCCGAGAGGATTGTCGCTGTAAGCGTAAGCAAGGGTGAAGTTTGATTGGGGCAGATCCCACTCTCCGTCTTTTGTCATGCGGGAGTAAATAAGTACGTATTTATCGTCGATTTTGCGTATCGAAGAGGCTTCAAAGAAACGGAATTTATTGTCATCTCCATCCTCAAATCCTCCGATCATTCTTTCCTTGATTTCTGTGCCGGGTTTCACGGTCGCCATTGTCTGAGGGTCAAGCTCAGCTCCATAGCTTGTCCCGAATCCCCAGTATCCATAGACACGTCCGTCATCATCGACGAAAACAGCGGGGTCGAATCTTAAAATTCCATCGCATTCATCGAGGTTTTTGCTATCCCAATTGATCACTTCAAAGGGGTCGTCGGGGCGCTTTGACTTTGCTGCCTGTCCGTTGCGTCCGCCACGCTGGTTGTTGGGATAGAGGAAATATTCCTTTGTCCCATCGGGAAGAGTCTTCACTGCGATGTCAGGGGCAAAGAGCACATCTGCAGGTTGAGGGTTGCCATTTCCGTCTTTGTCGCTTTTGAATATTATGCCGTCGTAGCGCCAATTGTTCAGGGAGTCAGGGTCAGCCGACCACACTACGAGATCGGTGCCACAATACATAGTGCGCAGCATGTCATGGCTCCCATATATATACACACGTTGCTTTCCCGGATTATCCGGATCTTCAAAAAGATATGGCTCTCCATCAGGGATGTGCTCCCAAAGCGGAAGATATGGATTCATACCGCCGGCTGCCATGGCCATCCCCATCATCACTCCCAAAATCGTCTTTCTCATTTTTTATAGTTTAATATTTAGAATCATTTTCTATTTCCCAGGATTCGATGCATCGGGTTTCTGAGGAAAAGTTAACTCCAATTTTGAAAATCTGACGCGGGTCTGTCTGGAATTGACGCGCATATTTCTTTTCTTCAATCTGCTTGAGGGCTTCTTGCGGAGATGAATCGAATTTCAGCTCAATTATATAGATGAAATTAGGAGTTTCTATCAGAAGATCCATCCTTCCATCGGATGTGTGGACTTCGGCTTTGGTGTCGAGTCCTAATAGAGTCATGAGGATGTAGAAAGCATTGTGGAAATTATTCTCGTTGTCCATTTTTAGGTCGTAAGGGACACTTGCGAAGTAAGAATCGAGATATTTCATCAACTGCTCCGGCTTACCTAATCTTATTCCATTTTTGATTCCGTCAAGCAGATTCTTTAGAGTGCCGTGTTTCACTTTGATATAGCATTCAAGTAGGTCTTTAAACAGGCCTTTCTTGACTTCCTCATTCGGTACTTTGAGTCTAACTGAATCTGAATCGAAGTCATAATCTGCGATGGTCAGGTAGCCGGCTTGATAAAGGAGCGCTGTAGGATCGGCATTTAGCAGGTCAAGTCCGGCAAGATCCTCAAGATTCCAGTCGGCATTTAGTGTGGCCTCAATATCCACGTCAGCGTCACGAAGTGCCTCTGCCACGACGGAAGCGGCACCAGTTGCGTTCCAAAAGTTGCGAATATGCTTCTTTGAGAGGCAATTCAATACCGACCAGGGATTGTAGATATCGCTTCCCTTCTTTGCAAATCGATAGCCATCATAGTTATGTTTCAGAAGTAGGCACGCTTGGTCATAGCTGGTTTTATATTCTCTTGAGAGTTCTTCAATACCATTCTGGAAGTTATCGAGCAGTTCCTTCTCTGTGATGCCGCAAATATCGGAGTATTCATCATCGAATGAGATGTCGTTGAGATTGTTGAGGTCAGAGAACACACTGAGCTTGCTGAACCGGCTTACTCCAGTCAGGAAGACAAGTTTGATATATTCTGCCGAACTTTTGAAGTTGGAGTAAATAGAAGCTAATTTCTTTCGGTAATGTTGGAAGTTCTCATCATTATGGAGGTTGCCCACAAGAGGTTTGTCGTATTCGTCAACAAGAATTACAACTTGCCTGCCGGTATTTTCGTATGCGCTCCTGATAATTGTCTTGAATCTTTGGGAATAGTCTGTGTCTTTTACATCCACTTCATATTTCTTTTCCCATTCTCTGAAGATATGGTCAAGCACACCGTCAAGTGTCCCTTGTTCTGCATATCTGTCAGTGTTCAAATCAAGGTGTAAGACTGGATATGGCTCCCAGTCCCAATCGGTGGAGTCGATGTGAAGTCCTTTGAAAAGTTCGCGTTCCCCTTTAAAGAAATATTCAAGCATCGACAGGAATAAGCTTTTACCGAATCGTCGCGGACGAGCGAGGAATAGATATTTATTCCCTTCCAGAATTTTGGTAATGAAGTGGGTTTTGTCTACATATATGAAACCCTCTTTCCTTACTGATCTAAAATCCTGATCACCTATTGGGTATTTGACCTTTCCTGACTCCATAATTCTCAAATTTTTGCAAATATACTTAAAATACTCCATATATACAACTTCTTTTATTAGCATGGATCTTAAATTTTAATGATAAAAGGTTAAACATACTCATCTCTATGGCGTTAGATGATTATAATGAAATTTATGAGATGAACTCTTATAATCTAAATTCTATGAAATTAAAGAAAGTGTTTTTAATGTTTGCAGTGCTTAGCGCCGGACTTTTGAGTTCCTGCGGTGAGCATGATACACCCTCTTTGCCCTCAGGCGGAGAGGGGGGTATGAATGTCAAAGATGAAGTGTTGTTTACCGATAATTCAACTTTCTCCATCAATATCAAGGCATCTGTAAAGCCGGTGCTTACTACTGAGGCTGCGTGGCTCCATATTGGGGAAGTCAAAAATTTGACCACCGGAATATTTTCTGTCGAACTCCGTGCAGATGTCAACGACACCGGAGAAACGCGCACGACCGAAGTACATGTCACAGCCGGAAAGGAAAAATCCACTATAAAGGTCACTCAAGAATTTAGTGATCTTATTCAAGTGACAAGCGTTCAGCCCGGTGGCAACCTGGATCCGAGAGGGGGGACACTCGTCATCAAGTATGTTTCCACTGCTGCCCCATCCACAAATCTGCCAGACTGGATAAAGATCAATGATACTCGTGCCATAAATGAAGGAAATTTATCGTTGACATATTCCGCTAATGACACGGGCAGTGAGCGTGAGGCTCTTATAGTGCTTGCGGTGGGCACAAGTGTGACAAACGTCACCGTCCATCAGGATGCTCTTTGATATATGTGATTCATTGTATATTATGTAAAGGGAGGCTGCAGAGCCTCCTTTTTTTGTGGACATGTTTCTTAAAAGTGCCTCTTTTGGTATAGCTGCGTTAATTAAAAAAGGTATAAAATGTTTCAAGGATATGTCAAAATAGTATCATTATCGGATAAAATGGTATTAGTATCACTAAGTTTTAACCGCTAATTTTGTATTTGCATTTGTTAACACAAAATTTAATATTTTAAGGAAAAGGAAAAACTCTCATCACCCTTGACTGCTTTTTATTGGAATTTTGCTCTTCAACTGCTGTGATTCAATGAATTAATATTGAAAGATGGTTCGCCACTAAACTACCATAGAATTCATTAATGTATAACCATAATAGACATCTATGAACCTGAAAAAGAAAAATGCAGTACTCTTGACAGGCGCAGTCTTATCTGCGCTTGCATGTAGTGTGCCTCAGGCTTACGCGGTCCCCGTCCCACAGGCGGCAAATACCGCACAGGCTGAGGGCAAAATCCGGGGCACCGTCACGGATCAAAATGGAGAGCCACTCATCGGCGCCACTGTAATGGTGAAAGGGACACAGAAAGGCACAGCTACCGACCTTGAAGGTAACTACACCATCGATGCCAAACCGGGCGACGTTTTGGTGGTCAGCTATGTAGGCTATATCCCTTCAGAAGTGAAAGTCGGCAAAACATTCTTTGTTGACATAGAGCTTCAAGAAAACAACAACAACCTCGACGAGCTCGTGGTGGTTGGTTACGGCACACAGAAGAAGAAACTCGTCACAGGTGCCACTTTCCAGGTTGCCGGTGACCAGCTCGCTAAGATGAACACCTCTAACGCGCTTACCGCGATGCAGACTACGGCACCCGGTGTCCAGATTACTCAGTCTTCTACTCAGCCGGGTAAAGGATTCAAGGTTAATATTCGTGGTATGGGTACTATCGGTGAGTCCTCGCCGCTACTTGTAATAGATGGGATCGTTTCCGGCACAGCTAATGACGGCCTCAACGGTATCAACCCTAACGACATTGAGACTATTGACGTGCTGAAAGACGCGGCTTCGGCTGCTATCTACGGTGCGCGTGCTGCCAACGGTGTCATCCTCGTCACCACAAAGCAGGGTAAGGAAGGCAAGATCTCCCTCACCTACGACGGCTTCGTAGGCTGGTCAAATCCCTACCGCGTGCCCGGCACGCTCGGGGCGAAGCAGTACATGCAGGTGATCGACGAAACCAACTTCAACACCTATGGTTACGCTACACCCTGGAATCTGTATATGCCGCAGGATATCATTGACAAGGTGAACGCAGGATGGAAAGGTCAGGATTGGAATGAACTCTATCGCAACAAGAATGCCTTCCAGCAGAGCCACGCCGCCACCCTCGCCGGCGGTAACGAGCGTAGCAAATTCTCCATCTCGGTCAACTACAGCAAGCAGAACGGTATAATGGGCGGTGAAAACGCATCCAGTTTCGAGCGTTACGGTGGTCGTATCAATTCAGAGCATATTCTTCTCAAAGGTAAAGATCATAGTATAATCACACTTGGTGAGAACCTGTCTTATTGGTATCATTCAAGCCATGATCTTCCGGAAGGTAACGGCTATTGGAACATCATGCAGCCCGTTTACACCGCTTCCCCGCTGGTGCCCGCCTTCAATGAAGATGGAACCCTCAGTGACGGTGCCGGCTTTAACTCGAATATCTTCAGCAATCCCTATGCAGGCCTGATCAACGGCCAGTACGGCTCGATAAACCGTAACCGCACTTGGGGTGTCGGTGCCACGTTCTACTGGATTGTGGAGCCGATAAAGAACCTCAAGTATCGCGGTCAGGTCAATACTGGCTACAGCGGCTACAACCATCGCCAGATGGAGAAGCCTTACGTAGCGAGCGCAACCACTCACAACGATATCTACTCTATGAGCATGAATGCGTCTCAGAGTTCGAGCCTCTCGTTTGAGAACACTATCTCTTACGTACTTCCCACATTCGGAAAGAACAATATCGACGTTCTTGTCGGTCAGTCTATCGAGAAGTCGAACTGGTCTACTGCGATGAACATGAGCTTCAAGGATTCTCCCGAAAGCGACGCATTCAACACCCTTATCCTCAACGGCTGGAATTTCGTCATTCCTTCCAACATGACCACTATGGACGGTTATGGTGGCTATGATAATCCCAAAGAGGGTAGAATTGCATCATTCTTTGGGCGTCTCAACTACAACTACGACGAGAAATATCTTCTCACCGCTATCGTGCGCCGTGATGGCTCGAACAACTTTGCACGTGGACATCGTTGGCACACTTATCCATCGGTATCTGCAGGTTGGGTACTCACAAATGAGTCTTTCATGGAGAATGCTGTCAACGTTATGGATTTCTTCAAGGTCCGCGCAAGCTGGGGTCAGAACGGTAACTGCCAGATCGACAACTTCAAATACATGACCAACATCGGTTTCTCTCCGACAGACTATGCCGACTATGGCTATAAGTTCAGCAGCGACATGCAGGCTACTATAGAAGGTAAGTACCAAACAGGTGCATACGCCAAGAACCTACCTAATCCCGATCTGACGTGGGAAACCTCGGAGCAGATCGACCTCGGTTTTGATGCCCGCTTCCTCCAGAGTCGCTTGGCTCTGACATTTGACTGGTACAGAAAGACTACGAAAGACTGGCTCGTACAGGCTCCCCTCAACGACGTGCTCGGATATGAGCAGGCTGCCATGATCAACGGTGGCGACGTGAAGAACCAGGGTGTCGAGATGGCTCTCTCATGGAACGACAACATCGGAGGCGATTTCCTATATCATATCAACGTCAGCGCTGCCTACAACCGCAACCGCGTGACCCGTCTGGCCACAGCATCGGGCAAAATAGGAGATGACGTGACAAGCGCCCTTTTCCAGAATTCTTCTTACGTATCGCTTGTTGAGGTTGGTCACCCCATTGGCTACTTCAGTGGTATGAGCCACAGCGGAATTTGGCAGAATCAGCAGCAGATCGACGATGCTCGCGCAGCTGGCAACGCAGTGCTTGAAACTGCTCAGCCCGGTGACTTTATCTGGGACGATTACAACCATGACGGAGTAATCACTCTTGATGGAGATCGCCATGAAATCGGCGATCCAAACCCTGATTGGACTCTTGGTATCAATCTTGGTTTCTCTTATAAGGGCTTTGATTTCAGCGCTGCCGGCTCAGGTGCGTTTGGAATGCAGGCTATGCAGTGCTACCGCACCGCCCTGCTGGCCAATCCTTATGTAAACTATACAGCAGACATCCTTGATCGCTGGCATGGTGAAGGCACAAGTAATACAGTGCCACGCCTTGTGGTAGGAAGTGAGAACAATAGCTGGGTTTCTACATATTATATGCAGAATGCTGACTACTTCAAGATGCAAAACCTCACTCTTGGCTACGACTTCGCAAGTCAATTTAAGACTCCGTTCTCACAGCTTCGCGTCTACGCTCAGCTCCAGAACCTCTTCACCATCACCAAATACACAGGTGTGGATCCCGAAATTGGCTCTAACGGCGGTAAAGATGAAAACGGCACATGGAACCGCGGTATCGACGTAGGTCTTTATCCCTCAGCACGTTCATTCCTTATCGGTGTGACTATTAAATATTAAACCCAAACATCAAGAGAAACTTTATAAAATTATGAAAAAATATCTTTTGATAGGCTTGGCGGCGCTCGGAATGCTCTCGCTCACATCGTGCGAGGACTTCCTCGACTCCACCAACTATAAAGAGGCCAACACCGACAACTATCCTGCTGCGGCGTCTGACCTCAACAAGGAACTTTCCGCACTCTATGGAGTGCTGAACCAGTTGAACCACTATCCGCTCGAGACTCCGTGGCTGGTGTGGAACATTATGAGTGACGACTCAAACGGCGCCGGCGGCACAGGTGACGTGGAGTGCCATGCCATAGGCCACCTGATGCAGAGCAACGACAATCTCTATGCCAACGCATGGCATGGCGTCTATGTCGGCATCTCACGCGCGAGCGCTATAATCTACACCATCGACAATTTCGACTGGACCGGCAACGAGGCTCGTCGCAACCAGATTCTCGGCGAGGCTTACTTCATGCGCGGACTCTTCTATCTATGGGGCACTCAGTTCTGGGGCGATATCCCCGGCTACTGGGCTTCAGAGGCTCCCGATCCCTGCCCGCAGGTGAGCGCCAAAGAAGTGATCTATCCCCATATCCTCGCTGACTTCACTTCAGCCTACAACCTGATGCAGAACGGAGGCACCACCTGGGGCGACGGACACGCCATGAAGGGCACAGCCGCAGGCTATCTCGCACGCGCCTACATGTTCTACCAGGGCTTCTACAACAAAGCCGGCGAACTCGCCACTGCCAACCTTGCCGATGTGACTTTCGACTTCGAGCAAGAAGGCGTAGAGGGACCGCTTACAAAGGCTTTCGTGGTGTCGGCTCTTGAAGACTGTATCCAGAAGTCGGGTGCCGAACTCGTTTCAGACTATCGCTGCCTTTGGCAATACACCAATGAACTGACCGCTCCCGGATATGCCTACACCCAAGATCTTGCAGCTGCAGGTAAGTTCTGGGCTGGCAATGGCAACAAGGAGCAGCTTTTCCAGGTTCAGTTCACAAATGCCGCCTCCTATAATGGTACGATCCAGATGGGCTTCGTGAATCAGACAGCTCTCTATCTCGGCCTCCGCGTGGATCTTGACGCAGCCGGACGTGGCAACGGTGGTGCCGATTCACTTCCCTTCGGACAGGGCTGGGGACAGGGTGTCTTCAACATGAATTCAGTAGACGAATGGCCCGCTACCGACCCGCGCAAGAAAGCAACCGTGCTCAACTGCGAGGAAGAGCTCAAATATTTCGCCTACACCACCTCATGCTCGGAAGAGACCGGCATGTATAACAAGAAGTGGATGTCAGTGACTTGCGACAAGTCAAGTTTCGGAGAGACTGAAAAGACAAAAGACGGCCCCGGATCAGGCCCCTATACATGGTGGGGCGTCTACCGCGTGGAGCATAGCGATGTTGCCAACTCAAACGGCAATTCAATGCAGGGCGACCACTTCACCGACATCGTGCTTCTGCGCCTTGCGGACGTGATGCTGATGCACACCGAGCTGACAGGCGACGCTACTCAGATGAACAATGTGCGTGCCCGCGCCGGTCTGCCTGCTATCTCCTATAACTGGGAGAATATCCGCAACGAACGCCGCTGGGAATTCTTCGGCGAAGGTATCCGCTTCAACGACCTGCGTCGCTGGTCGGGCATCGACGGCGGTGAAAGCTGCCTTGCTGCACTTGCTCTCGAGAAGCAGAACGGCTCAAAAGTGAACTATACCGGCAACTGGACCACGATGCACCACGCTTCTTCAAGCTGGGCACAGCGCTATGCCAAGACCAACGGCTTCCTTCCCATACCTACGGGCCAGATCAATATCGTGGCCGACGAGGACGTGCTGAAGCAGAATCCCGGCTGGGGCTCTGACGCCAGCGATTGGAACATGACCGGCACTCCCGTTTACTAATACCCTAAACAAGAAAAGAAATGAAAAAACTATTTTTGATACTGGGTCTGGCAGGCGTGGTGCTCACATCCTGCGACCCCCAGAAGGCTGAAGGCGAGTTCGCCACGATCGACAAGACCGTGGAAGGCCTCATGGAAGGCGCCACTTTCGCCCAGTTCGCGTTGGAAGATGGCAAATACGTTCCCTCACCAACAGGCAACTATATTCAGTATGATTTCCCCTCGGTTCAGACTGTGACTGTATTCTGGAAGAAAGGCGAGGATAGGAAAGTGCTGGCCTACGGCAAGGCCGGAGGTATGGTCTACTATATGCCCGCACGCGGAAGCGATCCCGTGCAGACACTCTATTTTGCATATCTCAACGGTGACGGCAACGAGGTGATCGCAGAGAAACAGTTCACTCTTGAAGTGGCTAAGGAAATAGATCCCGCTACTAAGTTGCTCGTATCTGACACAGGCACCAAGAAATGGAAATGGTGCCCGACAGAGGTCAACAACGGTGCTGTATGGGGTAACGCCGGATACATGGCTGGAGCTCAGAACGGAACCCTTGAGATCAATGGCTCATGGTGGGGTTGTGGTGTGAACGATGGCAACTGCGCCGACACTTTCGATGGTCAGACCCAGCATGCAGGTGATAAGTATGACGCCATTAAGGGAGAATGCTACGGTCTCTCTTACATGGAGTTCAACGAGGAAGGCGGACTGATCGCCTATAGCCCCGAGGGTGTCAAGATCACCGACGGATCTTTCGCCATCAAGGGCTTCAACAACAATCAGATCGTGAATGAAGAGACATTCTCAAGAGGCACGCTCACGACTTCGGCTGGTGCTATCCTCTGGCCGTTCCAGATCAACACTAATGGCGGAGAGCCTACCGAGTTTGAGATAGGTTGGCTTGATGCTACTCGCATGATCCTGCTCTGTCCTGCTGAAGGCGCCGGAAGCTGGGGTGAGGCCACATGGTGGTCGTTTATGAGCGACGATGATCCCGTTATCGTAGGCATGAACGACTGGTACTGGAAGCCGACTGAAGTAAACAGCGGTGCAGTATGGGGCAACGGCGGATATGCAGCCGGTGCACAGAGCGGCAATGGCACCATCGAGGGTTCATGGTGGGGCTGCGGTGTTAACGACGGCACTTGCGCCGACACCTTCGCAGGCCAGATGCAGCATGCAGGTGACGCTTACGTGCCGGGTGAGGAGTATTCTACCTCGAGGATGTCGTTCAGCGTGGACGACGCCACAATCACTGTATATGACAAGGACGGCAATCAGATCCGTCAGGGCTCGTACGCTCTGGATCTAACTCCTAACCCCGATACTTTCAGCGTGGGCACTCTCGAGACTTCTGCCGGCACTATTCTTTGGCCGTTCGCTATCAATACCGGTGGTGAAATGCCTACGAAATTTGAGGTTGGTTACTTCAGTTCTGATACTATGATCCTCATTTACGCTCCCGATGGTACTGGAGCATGGGGTGAGTGCACCTGGTGGTCATTCGGTAAAAAGTAATCTCAGACTCTAACATATTTGAAAGGAGGGTGCATCACAATGCATCCTCCTTCATTCGTTTGTCACTGTAGTGGACTTCGAGAGAACCCTCTACTTGTAAAAAAAACTGTGCTAATCCGCTAAATCCATTTGCAAAAGACGCGGAAAAAAGTTAACTTTGTGAGAAAATGGAAGATTATGGAAGATAAGGAGAGATACGCCATAGGTCAGCAGGATTTCAAGACGCTTCGAGAAGATGATGCACTCTATATCGACAAGACTGCTTATATCGAAAAAATAGCCAGTAACAAGACAAAATACTACTTCCTGGCTCGGCCCCGACGCTTCGGGAAGAGCCTGTTTCTTTCCACACTGCGTTATTTCTTCGAGGGTAGGCGGGAGCTTTTCAAGGGTCTATACATCGATGGCACTGACTGGAAGTGGGACCCCTATCCTGTGCTTCGTCTTGATCTTAACACTGACAAGTATGCTGAACAGGGAATGCTTGATGGTGTGCTCGACAATCTTTTCCGTGAGTGGGAGAAGGAATACGAGGTAGAGGAGAAAGCTGATAATATTTCGTCGCGATTCCGCAACATAATCAAGGCAGCCCATGAGAAAACCGGAAAGCAGGTAGTGATTCTCGTGGACGAATACGACAAACCACTCGTCGGCAACTTGAATAAGGATGACAACTTTGAGCATTACCGCATAAAGCTCGCAAGCATATATTCAAATTTCAAGAGTTCAGCAGAGCATATCCGCCTTGTGTTCCTCACCGGGGTGAGCCGTTTCAGCAAGC
>CAZGGB010000060.1:0-18028 GCA_964525115.1 uncultured Sangeribacter sp.
AGGAAAATTTCAAGGACGATGACCCGGAACGCCGCGAAGTATGCGTGGCTGGCCGCATCATGAGCCGCCGCATCATGGGCAAGGCTTCTTTCGTGAGCCTTCAGGATGCCGACGGGCGTATCCAGGTCTACGTAAGCCGCGACGACCTCTGCCCCGGAGAAGACAAGGATATGTATAACGTTGTCTTCAAGAAACTGCTCGACATCGGCGACTTCATCGGAGTGAAGGGATACGTGTTCCGCACTCAGACAGGTGAAATATCAGTGCACGCTGAGGAAATCACAGTGCTCAGCAAGAGCCTCCGTCCTCTTCCGATGGTGAAAATGAAAGATGGCAAGGCTTACGACGCATTCACCGATCCCGAGCAACGCTACCGCCAACGCTACGTTGACCTCGTAGTAAACCCTGGCATCAAGGAGATATTCCTCAAGCGCAACAAGATATTCAATTCCATGCGTCAGTATTTCAACGACCATGGTCTTATGGAAGTGGAAACACCTATCCTGCAGTCAATCCCGGGAGGCGCTGCCGCTCGCCCATTTATCACTCACCACAATGCACTTGACATCCCTCTCTATCTGCGCATTGCCAACGAGCTCTACCTGAAGCGTCTGATTGTAGGAGGCTTCGACGGAGTGTATGAGTTTGCAAAAGACTTCCGCAATGAAGGCATGGACCGCACCCACAATCCTGAATTCACCTGCATGGAGGTGTATGTAGCTTATAAAGACTACAACTGGATGATGCGCTTTGTAGAAAATATGCTCGAAAAGATTTGTATGGACGTAAACGGTACTACTGATGTTCAGATAGGCGACAACGTTGTGTCATTCAAGGCTCCATTCCGCCGCGTGACAATGACCGACGCCATTAAGGAGCATACAGGATTTGACATCACAGGCAAGACCGAAGAGGAACTCCGTGCATTCTGCAAGCAGGAAAACATTGAAGTTGATCCAAGCTGGGGCAAAGGAAAGCTCATCGACGAAATTTTCGGCGAGAAGTGCGAGGGAACTTATATCCAGCCGACCTTCATCACCGACTATCCCATCGAGATGTCGCCTCTCACCAAGAAGCACCGCGACAATCCTGAGCTTACAGAGCGTTTCGAGCTCATGGTCAATGGCAAGGAACTTTGCAACGCATATTCTGAGCTCAACGACCCGATCGACCAATATGAACGCTTCGTAGACCAGATGAACCTTGCCGACAAAGGTGACGACGAAGCCATGATTATCGACCACGACTTTATCCGCGCCCTTGAATACGGCATGCCTCCTACATCAGGCCTCGGAATCGGAATGGACCGTCTGACAATGCTTATGACAGGACAGACTGCCATTCAGGAAGTGCTCTTCTTCCCACAAATGCGTCCTGAAAAGAAACAAGTGAAGGCTGAAGCTGAGGATGAGAAAGAAGAAGGGAAGTAACCATGGAGAGTAGTAAAGACCACATATCGAAAGTTGCCGTTCTCGGTAGCGGAAGCTGGGCCACAGCATTGGCTAAGCTTCTGCTCAAGAACTGCGACCGCATCGGCTGGTATTTCCGCAGCGAAGACAAAATCGAGGAGTTCAAGAAATATGGACATAACCCCTCCTACCTGACCGATGTAAGCTTCGACACCGAACGCATCGACTTCTCCGCCGATATCAACGAGGTTGCATCGGAAGCCGACACGCTTGTTGTGGCAATGCCTTCCCCATATTTTCTGCCTGAAATAAGCAAGCTCTCCATCGACATAAAAGATAAGAATATTGTATCTGCTGTCAAGGGCATAGTTCCAGACCGCAACATGATCATCACCGACTACTTTGAGCAGGTGTGTGGCGTGCCTCGTGGCAACATGCTTGTGATAGGTGGTCCCTGCCATGCAGAGGAAGTTGCTCTCGAACGCCTCAGCTACCTTACCATCGGTTGCCTTGATACTGAAAAAGCACGTCAATTTGCCGGCCGCCTTGCATCGGCAAAGATGAAGACAATCATCTCCGACGATGTAGACGGCATCGAATATGCGGCGGTGCTCAAAAACGTATATGCCATTGCAGCCGGCATGGTCAACGGCATGAAAGCAGGCGACAACTTTATGGCTATGCTCGTCAGCAACGCCATCAGGGAGATGCGTAAGTTTGTAGACACAATCGCTCCAATGCCCCGCGACATCGACAGATCAGCATATCTTGGCGACCTGCTCGTCACTGCCTACAGCAAGTTTTCGCGCAACCATAATTTTGGCTCTATGCTTGGGAAAGGCTACAGCGTGAAGGTAGCAAAGATGGAGATGAGCATGGTGGCAGAAGGATACTATGGAACTAAATGCATGTACGACATCAACGAACGACCTGAGCTTCAAGTAGAGATGCCGATTCTCGATATGGTGCATGCAGTGCTCTACGAAGGGGTAAATGTGCGCCGAGCTATGAAAGAGCTCGCCGATTCATTTTCGTAATATTAAAACTAATTATAGAAAACAAAAAAAGACTATGAAAGCAGTAAGTTTAGACATTCAGCATGCGGTGTATTTCGCTGACAAGCAATTCATCGCTAACGAACCAGCAGCCGTAGAGGCAATAAAAGACGTAAATACCGGACGTGCAGCCGGAAGCGATTTCCTCGGATGGGTTAACCTCCCATCTCAAACAGAAGAGTCACTCCTCGCTAAGATTAATGCTACAGCCGACCGCCTGAAAGAAAAATGCGACTACGTAGTATGCATCGGCATTGGTGGCAGTTATCTTGGTGCAAAAGCAGTCATCAGCGCTCTCAGCAACAATTTTGCTGACTTTATCAACAACCCTGAACCTAAACATGCAAAAGTGCTTTACGCCGGTCAGAACATCGGCGAAGAATACACTGCTGAACTTCAGGATTTCCTTAAAGATAAAAAATTCGGCATCGTTGTGATTTCCAAGTCAGGCACAACTACCGAACCTGCTATCGCTTTCCGTCTCCTCAAGGCTCAACTTGAAGAGCAGGTAGGCAAGGAGGCTGCAAAAGACCTTATCGTGGCAATCACCGACGAAAAGAAAGGTGCCCTCCGCACTCTTGCCACTCAGGAACGCTATGAAACTTATGTAATTCCTGACAATGTAGGCGGCAGATTCTCAGTTCTCACTCCGGTAGGACTTCTTCCTATTGCAGTTGCAGGCTTCGACATCACTAAGCTCATTGCCGGAGCAGCTGAAATGGAAAAGGACACCAAGGAGCCGGGTGGCGACAATATAGCAGAGACTTATGCACGAGTTCGCAACGCACTCTATCAGAGTGGCAAGAAGATCGAAATCCTCGCCAACTTCAATCCGAAACTCCACTACTTCGCAGAATGGTGGAAGCAGCTCTATGGCGAGAGCGAAGGCAAGGACGGAAAAGGCATCTTCCCTGCAGCTGTTGACTTCACGACTGATCTTCACTCAATGGGTCAGTGGATTCAGGATGGAGAGCGCACTATCTTCGAGACCGTGATCTCTGTCAAGGAGCCTCTCCTTCACAAATACATTCCTACCGACGACCAGAACCTTGACGGTCTGAACTTCCTCGGCGGCAAGAAAGTAGACGACGTAAACAAGATGGCAGAGCTCGGCACAATGCTCGCTCACGTTGACGGTGGCGTTCCAAACATTAAGATCGAGATCAATAAGCTCGATGAGTACACTCTCGGTGCTCTCATCTACTTCTTCGAGAAAGCATGCGGCATCTCAGGATATATGCTTGGAGTCAATCCTTTCAACCAGCCCGGTGTAGAAGCTTACAAGAAAAATATGTTCGCCCTTCTTGGCAAGCCAGGCTACGAAAAGGAAACTGCTGAAATCAACGCTCGCTTGCAGAAATAATGTTTAATCGCTTAAACGATTAAACAACTTAACGCATCTAATATTGCAAAAACATTACAGATGTTAAATAAAAGTTAATTAGAAACTTTATCATAAATTCAAATGAACCTTCGACCTTTCAGACGTGTTTAATAGACGTAACTCGGACAGACAGACGGGATGCAAGACAGGAAGTCAGAAATCCTACTGAGAGTTACTCCAAATATGATTAGATTGATTAGTTTAATTGCTATAAGCGTTCTGAAAAAAAGTTGTTATTGTTGTTTGAATTAAAGGAACCAGGTCGACGTGAGTCGACCTCTTTTCTTTTTTGCATATTCGCATTTTTTTTATTAATTTTGCGCTCTATATAGTAATCGTAAAAGATCCAACAAGCCTACTAAACAGATGGCAATATCAGTTTTAATCGGAACAGTAAATTGAAATGAGCAGATCCAAAATAATCCAAGCTACAGCTACAGCTGCTACAATCTTGACTCTGCTCCTTTCTTGCGGTGCAGGTAAGAAGTCAACATTAGTTGAAGAAAAAGAAAGCGTATCTCTTATTGAAGACAACGCTACATTATTTTCTGCCGACAGCGCATACTCTTATGTAGCCCGGCAAGTAGAATTTGGTCCCCGGGTTCCTGGAACCGATGCACACCGTCGTTGTGGCAACTGGCTGACTGATAAACTAAGATCATTTGGGGCTGAAATTTCAGAACAGACAGCAACTCTGACTGCTTTCGACGGGACCAATATTCCAATGCGCAACATATTTGCCCGCTTCAATCCGGATAAAGATAATCGTATCTTGCTGCTTGCACATTGGGACTGCAGACCATGGGCTGATCATGATCCAGACCCTGAAAAAAGGTCTACTCCCGTAGACGGAGCCAACGATGGGGCAAGCGGCACAGGAGTGTTGCTTGAACTTGCAAGGATTTTGGCAAGTGATGAGTCAGCACCCGGTGTAGACATACTGCTATGCGATGCCGAAGATTGGGGAGAAGAGAGCAATGATCAGAGTTGGGCCCTTGGCGCAAGATATTTTGCCGAAAATCTTCCCGTGAAAGGCTATATGCCATCGGCTGCCATTCTTCTTGATATGGTAGGGGCTCATGACGCTACATTTATGAGAGAATACTTCTCTCAACTTGCCAATCCTGCGCTTGCCGACGAAATATGGAGCATCGGGAAAAGACTCGGACATGACGATATGTTTGTCAACCGAATGGGATCTGCTGTAAATGATGACCACGTCGAGCTAATAAAAGCCGGGATTCCTACCATCGACATAATTGACTATCGGGAAGGATCCGGATTCTACGATGGATGGCATACTACCTCCGACACCATGGAAAGCATCTCCAAAGAGACTCTAGGAGCGGTAGGGAGTGTGCTTGAAACATACATTCTCAGCCATAAATTTTAATATCTCAGAAATAAATTAATAAAATATACAACCATGAATTTTATCGAAGAACTTACCTGGCGCGGCATGATCCACACCATGATGCCAGGCACAGAGGAGCAGCTAAATAAGGAAATGACAACTGCCTACCTCGGCATTGACCCTACAGCTGACTCACTCCATATTGGCCACCTCTGTGGCGTGATGATGCTCCGCCACTTCCAGCGTTGTGGCCACAAGCCAATCGCTCTCGTAGGTGGTGCTACCGGTATGATCGGCGACCCTTCCGGCAAAAGCGCAGAGCGAAACTTGCTCGATGAGGCAACCCTTCGCCACAATCAGGAGGCTATAAAAGCTCAACTCTCACGCTTCCTCGACTTCGAAAGCGATGCACCCAATAAGGCAGAGCTCGTCAACAACTATGACTGGATGAAAGACTTCTCCTTCCTCGACTTTGCGCGTGAAATAGGAAAGCATATCACAGTCAACTATATGATGGCAAAAGAGTCTGTACAAAAGCGTCTCAACGGCGAGGCTCGCGACGGTCTCAGCTTTACTGAATTCACTTATCAGCTCCTTCAAGGCTACGACTTCCTCCACCTCTACGAGACAAAAGGATGCAAGTTGCAGCTCGGTGGGTCAGACCAATGGGGGAATATCACAACCGGAGGCGAACTCATACGCCGCAAACTCGGCGGAGAAGTATTTGCCCTCACCTGCCCCCTCATCACAAAAGCCGACGGAGGAAAATTCGGGAAGACCGAAAGCGGCAACGTATGGTTGGATGCAAAATACACATCGCCTTACAAGTTCTATCAGTTCTGGCTCAATGTTGGGGATGCTGAAGCTGAGAAATATCTTAAGATTTTCACCTTCCTCTCTAAGGAAGAAATTGAGGCTCTTGCCGAAGAGCATGCCAAAGACCCCGGCTTGCGTCCGCTTCAGAAGAAGCTTGCAGAGGAAGTGACCGTGATGGTGCACGGACGCGAAGCTTACGATGCTGCAGTATCAGCAAGCAAGATCCTCTTCAGCAACAGTGCCGTAGAAGAGCTCCACCAGCTTGATGAGCAGACACTTCTTGACATCTTTGAGGGTGTGCCCAGATTTGAAGTAGCACGCGCCGACATCGAAGCTGGAATACCGGCTCTTGAATTCCTCGCTGAAAAGACAGCTGTATTCCCTTCAAAGGGAGAGGCTCGCAAGATGATTCAAGGCAATGGCGTAAGCATCAACAAAGAAAAACTGACTGATCCTGCAGCCGTAATTGGCAAAGAGCATCTGCTCGGAGGGAAATATATACTTGCACAAAGAGGTAAGAAGAATTACTACCTCATATGCGTTAAAGACTAAAATGCCCGAATTCGATATACACGGAAGTCAGACCACCCCGAAAGGGAGCGACCGCGACATAGAAAAAGCCCTTCGACCGCTGAGTTTTGACGATTTCAGCGGACAGGACAAGATTGTGGCAAACCTGCGCGTATTCGTGCAGGCTGCCCGTATGCGCGGAGAAGCCCTCGACCACACCCTCCTACATGGACCTCCGGGACTTGGGAAGACAACCTTAAGCAACATCGTGGCAAACGAACTCAACGTCGGATTCAAAGTGACAAGCGGACCGGTGCTCGACAAGCCGGGTGATCTTGCCGGAATCCTTATGAGTCTTGAGCCACACGATGTCCTTTTCATCGACGAAATCCACCGCTTGCATCCAATCGTCGAAGAATATCTATATTCCGCTATGGAAGACTACCGCATCGACATACTCCTGGACAAAGGTCCGGGAGCAAAGTCGGTGCAACTCACCATATCACCGTTCACCCTCATAGGAGCCACCACACGCAGCGGACTTCTGACGGCTCCGCTCCGTGCCCGCTTTGGCATCAACTGTCATCTTGAATATTACGATCATGAAGTGCTCAAAGGAATCGTAAAGCGATCTTCAAGACTTCTCAACACCGGTATCATAGACGATGCCGCTCAAGAAATAGCACTCAGGAGCCGTGGTACTCCGAGAATTGCCAACGCACTTCTACGCCGTGTTCGAGACTTCGCCATGGTAAGAGGCAACGGAACGATCGATCTTCCTACTGCTAAAATGTCGCTTGAGGCCTTGAATATAGACACTCACGGACTTGATGAGATCGACAATCGTATCCTGACCACTATCATCGACAAATTTGGTGGAGGGCCTGTCGGATTGACCACTATAGCCACAGCACTTGGTGAAGACAGCGGCACAATCGAAGAAGTCTACGAGCCATTCCTCATCAAGGAAGGTTTCCTGAAGCGCACTCCACGGGGACGAGAAGTGACAGAACTTGCCTTCCGCCATCTCGGCCGATATCCGCAAAACAGGGAACCATCCCTCTTTGACTGACACTTTGACCAATGCATAATGCTCACTGCATAGTGCATGATTAATAAAAACGTGGTAAAGCCTTGGAGAAGCTGATGGTGCATTATGAATTATGCATTCTGAATTAAAAAAAATGGCAGGAATAAAATCACTCGTCAAAGACACTGCCGTCTACGGACTGAGCAGCATAATAGGCAGATTTCTTAACTGGGGACTCGTGCCGCTATATACATATGCGTTCCCTTTGGATGAATATGGCATTGTCAGCTATCTGTATGCCATAGTTGCAGTAGTAATCGTAGTACTCAACTACGGCATGGAGACCGGATTTTTCCGCTATGCAAGCAAGGAGAAAGACTATGAAAAAGTCTATTGCACATGTCTTGTATCTGTAGCCACTACATCATGCCTCTTCATAGCTCTGGTAGCCGAATTTCTTTCACCCATCTCTTCTGCACTAAAACTTCCCCATCATCCTTCTTATGTAATGATGATGGCCGTCACCGTAGCGGTCGATGCGTTCACCAATATCCCATTTGCCTTTCTGCGATTCAGAAGGAAAGCATGGTCCTTTGCAGCTATAAAACTGATAAATATTGGAGTCAACATAGGTCTTAACATATTCTTTATATTGCTGTGTCCTAAAATCTATAAGTCTGCTCCTCAGTTAATTTCTTGGTTCTATGAACCTTTGGGAGGAGAGACATTTAGCGTTGGATGGATTTTCTTGGCAAATGTCATCAGCACCATGGTGGTTTTAGGTTGCCTTGTGCCTTGGATGAGAGTAAAGAAATTTGCATGCGACACTTTATTACTCGGAAAAATGCTCAATTATTCCTGGCCACTCCTCGTGCTCGGAGTTGCAGGCAATCTCAGTCAGGGAATGGGCCAGATTATAATACCATATATTTTCCCTCACAACCCTGAAGGAGCAAGGGCAATGGTGGGCATTTACGGTGCGAATATCAAGATAGCAGTAGTGATGATGATGTTCACCCAAGCATTCCGATATGCATATGAACCTTTCATTTTTTCTAAAGCGGCACATGAAGGAGAAGACAAGACCCAGGCATATTGCGATGCAATGAAATATTTCGTAATATTCGGACTTGCCATCTTCCTCGGAGTGATGTATTTCTTGCCCATACTGAAGCATTTCATATCTCCCTCCTATTGGGAAGGACTGCAGGTGGTGCCAATCATGATGATAGCCGACCTATGCTTTGGAGTTTACTTCAATCTGTCGCTGTGGTATAAGCTGACCGACCGGACTCGCTGGGGAATGTATCTATCACTACTTGGATTCTTACTCATGTTGGGAGGAAACCTTATCCTCGTTCCCGCAATTGGCATGCCTGACGGTTATGTTGGTTCTGCTTGGGCTGCCTTGATTTCATATGCTGGAATTATGACTGTAAGCTATCTGCTCGGAAGAAAATACTATCCCATCCCGTATGAAGTGAAAAGAATAGGACTCTACACACTTCTTGCCGCCATCCTATGGGGCATTGGCTCCGCCTGCACATTCTCGTATGCCATGTGGGGCACATATATTGTAAGGAGCTTGATCTTATGCCTATACATATTAGTGGTAGCATATTTTGAAAATATCCCTGTAATTTCTTCCCGTCTTCGCAAACTTCTCGGCATAATAGATCAGAAAACGAGAAAACCATAACATTTCCTTAAAATCATTTTGTTACACACGAATAAAATATTAACTTTGCATAATAAAAACAAAACATAGGCAATATATGGCTTCAGATAAGTATGATCTATCCACCGTCAAAGGGCGACTCCTGACATATTTAAAGGAAAAGCGAATACCCCAGACTGAATTTTGCAAACGTCTTGGAGTGGCACCGACATATATAGGAGTGATACGAAAGTCGATTCCGGCTGAAAAGATCAACAGGATAGCCTCTCTCTATACGGACCTGAACCGCGACTGGCTGCTCTATGGGGAAGGAGAAATGTATATCAAGAAGTCTAACGATCCACGAAAACTGCTTCAAGAAGCCGGCTACCTCGTGCCCCTACTTCCTGTGACTGCATTTGCCGGAAATATCACAGCATGGTCGCAATCGGTCAATGCAAATGAATGCGAGAAAGTGATAAGCCCGGTGCAAGGCGTAGACTTCGCAATCAGGATTTCAGGCGATAGCATGGAGCCTGACTTCCATGATGGATCAATCATTCTCATCAAAAAAATTGATGATAAAGCCTTCATTCCTTGGGGACATCCAATGATTGTGGATTCTTCCAACGGAGTTTTCTTCAAGGATGTATATCCATCAAAAAGAGGAGGGAAATACATTGAGGCTCAAAGTCTCAACAAAAAATATCCACCACTTGAGATACCGCTCGAATGTGTCTATGGACTCTATAGGGTGGTGACAACCCTTAACACTTATTCATCTTATTGAAAAATATAAAATTATATATAAAAATGGCAGAGTATAATCACATCGACATCGAATCTCGCTGGCAGCAATACTGGCGCGACAACGAAGTCTTCAAGACTGAAATTAATAAAGATAAACCCAAATACTACGTGCTTGATATGTTCCCTTATCCTTCAGGGGCGGGACTGCACGTAGGCCACCCTCTTGGCTACATAGCAAGCGACATTTATTCTCGCTACAAAAGACAACAGGGATTCAATGTGCTTCACCCAATGGGATATGATGCCTATGGTCTTCCCGCTGAACAATACGCTATTCAGACAGGACAACATCCTGAAAAGACTACAAACGACAATATAGCCCGCTACCGCTCTCAGCTCGACAAAATTGGATTCTCTTTTGACTGGAGCCGCGAAGTGCGTACTTGCGATCCAAAATACTACAAATGGACTCAGTGGGCATTCATGCAGATGTTCAACCACTACTATGACACGAAGCTTGGCAAAGCCCGTCCGATATCTGAACTCATAGCACATCTTGAAAAGTATGGAACTGAAGGGCTTCATGCAGCTGAGACTAAAGAAATATCTCTGACTGCCGACCAATGGAACGCTATGACCGAAAAGGAAAAGCGTGAAACCCTCATGAACTGGCGCATAGCATTTCAGGGTGAAACCATGGTGAACTGGTGTCCCGAACTGGGCACAGTGCTCGCCAACGACGAAGTTTCGGAAGGACTTAGCGTCCGTGGTGGTTTTCCTGTCGAACAGAAACTCATGCGCCAATGGTGTCTTCGAGTCTCCGCATATGCTCCGCGTCTGCTCGACGATCTCAATAATCTGGCTTGGAGCGACTCTCTCAAAGAGACACAACGCAATTGGATTGGCCGCAGCGAGGGTGCTGAAATGCGATTCCCGGTAAAAGATTCTGATCTCGAGCTGGAAATCTTCACTACTCGTGCAGATACGGTATTTGGTGTCACCTTCATGGTGCTTGCCCCTGAATCAGAATATGTGAATCTCCTCACCACTCCGGAACAAAAGGAGGCAGTGGATGCTTATCTCAACGAAGTGAAACATAAGACTGAAAGAGAACGCCAGATCGACAAGAAAGTGACAGGCGTTTTCACCGGTTCGTATGCAATTAATCCACTCAGTGGAAAGGAAATTCCAATCTGGGTAAGTGACTATGTACTTGCAGGCTACGGAACAGGAGCAATCATGGCGGTGCCAGCACATGACTCTCGCGACTATGCTTTCGCCAAGAAATTTAATCTCCCGATCATTCCTCTCATTGAAGGTGCAGATGTGTCTGAAGAAAGCTTTGATGCCAAGGAAGGCATCGTCTGCAACTCATGCGGACCAGACCTCGACCTCAACGGTCTGACTGTGAAAGAGGCTATCGCAAAGACTAAGCAGCATATTTCTGAAAAAGGTATTGGTCGAGTTAAGGTCAACTATCGTCTGCGTGATGCAATCTTCTCCCGCCAGCGTTATTGGGGAGAGCCGTTCCCTGTCTACTACAAAGATGGCATTGCTTATCTTATGGATGAATCTGCTCTACCGCTACTTCTTCCCGAAGTAAGCAGCTATAAGCCGACAGCAGACGGAGAGCCCCCTCTTGGACGAGCAGAAAACTGGAAGACCCCGGAAGGATACCCAATCGAACTCTGCACGATGCCAGGCTTTGCCGGAAGCTCTGCCTACTATCTTCGCTATATGGACCCGCATAACGAGGATGCACTTGTAAGCAAAGAGGCAGATGAATATTGGCGCGACGTTGACCTATATGTCGGAGGGGCAGAGCATGCTACAGGGCACTTGATCTACAGCCGATTCTGGAACAAATTCCTCTACGACCTCGGACTGGTTGTAAGCCCTGAACCATTCAAGAAGCTCGTAAACCAAGGTATGATACAGGGTCGCACTAATTTTGTATACCGAATCAAGGGGACCAATACATTTGTAAGCAAAGGACTCGCAGACCAATACGACACTACTCCAATCCGCGTAGATGTCAACATCGTCAGCAACGACATTCTTGATCTTGACGCATTCAAAGCTTGGCGCCCTGATTTTAACGACGCTGAATTCATTCTTGAAGATGGCAAATACGTGTGTGGATATGCTGTAGAAAAGATGTCTAAATCAATGTTCAACGTCGTAAATCCCGACGTCATAGTTGAGAAATACGGAGCTGACACATTGAGACTCTATGAGATGTTTCTCGGTCCTGTAGAGCAGTCAAAACCCTGGGATACTAACGGCATTGATGGCGTCAACCGTTTCCTACGTAAACTTTGGAATATTTTCTCAAAGCGCACTGATTCCGAACAAAGCGCACAGGAGAAAAAGATAATGCATACACTGATAAAGAAAGTGAGCCAGGATATTGAAAACTTCTCTTTCAACACATCAGTAGCTGCGTTCATGATAGCAGTAAATGAACTTGGCAAACTCCCTGCCGTAAGCGCCAAATCGATGGATGAATTTGCACGTCTTATTGCACCTTTCGCGCCTCACATCGCTGAGGAATTCTGGCATGAGCTCGGACACGAAGGCAGTGTGTCAGACAGCGAATGGCCCAAGTGGGATGAAGAAGCTCTGAAGGAAGACACTGTGAAATATCCAGTTCAATTCAATGGTAAGATGCGCTTCAACATCGAAGTCCCGGCAGGAAGCGACAAGAGTGCTGTAGAAGCTGCCGCCCTCGCCGATCCAGCTGCTGAGAAATGGCTTGAAGGAAAGACTCCAAAGAAAGTTATTGTAGTGCCGGGGCGTATCGTAAATATCGTGATCTAACGCAAGTCAGCATATTGCAAAGGGCGCAGTCGGAAGTGGCTGCGCCCTTTGATTCTATCTCAGAAAATTTCAAAAGGTAATAAAGCGCACTTTTTTCCGTTAAAGATATAATAACACACGCTTTATATACAGATATGACAAAAAAACTAAAACTTGTGATGGCTACCAACAATGCAGGCAAACTTCGAGAAGCGAGAGCCATCGCAGGCAACAACTTAGAGATATTAAGTCTTGAAGACATTGGGTATAATCAAGACATTGAAGAGACATCCGACACGCTTGAAGGAAACGCATTAATAAAAGTGCGTGCAATAAAGGATGCAACTGGGCTTGACTGCTTTGCCGATGACACCGGATTGTTGGTAGATGCTTTAGGCGGAGAACCTGGAGTGCATACTGCCAGATATGCAGGCGACGACTGCAATCCTGATAAAAATATCGACCTTTTGCTTAAGAATCTGGAGGGAGTGGAAGATCGCTCAGCCAGATTCCGCACATGCGTGGCTTTATCTCTGGATGGAGAGGAGCACGTATTCAATGGGTCTGTAGAAGGAAAGATAGCCAAAGAAAGAAGTGGACATCATGGCTTTGGCTATGATCCAATCTTTATTCCGGAAGAAACAGGGGTTTGCTTCGCAGAGATGACCGATGAAGCCAAAAATGCAATTTCACACAGAAGTCGCGCCATCACAGCTATGATAAAATGGCTGTCGACCCTATGCGTATGCCTCTTCACTATAATCGGAGCCAAGGCTTCTGTCTCAAATGATTGGAGACTTTTCAATTCATTCGACGACAAAATTGAAAATATTTTTGATACGCCATCTAAAACATATTTTCTCGTGCAGGGACAGTATCAGGATGCGAGGATGGCTGACAATAAAGACATGCTCTGCTTTCTTTTCTGTCTCGACAAAGAAAGCGGTGAGATTCGCCCTTATAATGCTCAAAACCAGTTATCCGGTTCGATCATAACCATAGCGAACTACAATGCCCTAAAAAACTATTTGCTCATTGTATATGACGACAATACAATCGATCTGCTTTATGACAATGGGGATGTCAAAACTCTCCTTGATTTGAAAAACTTCAAGACTTCTTCATCAAAAGGGGTAAGATCCATATCATTTGACCCTGAGTCTAATAGAGCCTATCTCTCTACCGATTTTGGATATTTGGCTATTGACGACACGAAGTATCAGGCAGCGACAAGTGGCGTCTATGATACTCCAATCGACAGAATGGCCCGACTTTCAGACAAGCTGCTTGTATTACGCAATGGGAAATTGTATTGGGACAATCTTGATGGAAGGCATATTTCAATCGACGATTTTAAGCTGCTGGATTGGAATGAAGGTGATGACACTATCGATTTGATTCCATTATCGACATCCAAATGTATTGTCTCCAAAAATCTTAACGGACAAGAGACACACTACATCCTCACTTGGGATCCGAATATGCCCTCGGCAGATGCATCTTGGAGCGGAAGCTATGAAGGCTCTAAGATCGCAGAAAACAAGGATGGACAACTCTTCACCAGGCTTTCTCAGATTATCCATATAGATAGAGAAAGCGGCAACCGCACTATCTATACACGCAGGAATGAAGATTATTCCAATGCTTGCGGATCTTGGGACCTTCGTGACTTTTATTTTGCAAAGTCGCGAGATGGCTTCTATTCCTTGCATCGCAACGACGATGACTCTTGGACTGTCACTGCCGAAGCAGCAAGGCCCAATGCGCCGGCAGTATTCAGAAGTGATGCCCTAATGTATACGAAAGAGCATGGAATGCTTGCCAACACTCATGGTCAGAATCAAAACTTCAATTCGCATTTCGCTCAAAATCCTATTCTTCTTTCTGCAATGAAAGATGGGGATTGGACCATGTACGGACTGCCATATTTATCTCCTGAGACTGGCTATCAGCTTACGAATCCGTGCGGATTTGCTCAGGATCCTGACGACCCCGACATTTTCTACTTCGGATCTGTCATGAACGGAATGGTGCGCTACAATATTAAAGATCCTTCATCTATTTTACACTTCTCAAGAAGCGATGACTTTCCACAGTATCCCGGGCATATCTCTGTGCAAGAACCATATGTAGAGTGGGCAAACCGATTTTTGCTTCTCAATCCGAGATTTGACGTAAATGGGAATCTCATAGTAGCTCATGTGAACACATCGGGGAAGACATTCCCTGAAATTTGGATATGGACACCCGAACAACGCAAAGCATGCACTTCACCAGAGACTTTCCAACCGTTTACGAGACTCAAGGTAGATGGCATCGTCCCCATTAAGACCAACCTTGCGCTCCCTCTTACAGCAAATGGCAATCAAAACATGATCGTCTATTTCTCATTTGACACATATCAGCGTCCATTTGTCGTATATGACCACAACGGAACCCCCACTCAATCTTCTGACGACCTACAAGTAATAAAGACCGACCTTGAAGATTCTGATGGGAAAATAAGCTACAGCTATCTTTATTGCGCCATAGAGGATCCTGCGACCGGTTTGGTATGGGTCGGATCAGACAACGGAGTGTTTACCTTCGACCCTAAGGATTCATTCTCCAATCCAAACAAAGCGTCAAGAATTAAGGTAAGCCGCAACGATGGCACATCGCTTGCTGATTATCTTCTTTCCGGCACATCTGTCAACGACATATCAATCGACGGCTTGGGACGCAAATGGTTTTCACTTTCAGGCGGCGGTCTCGTATGCACATCTCCTGATGGAAAGACTATACTTCAAGAAATCGACAGTGAAAATTCCTCGCTGCCTTCAGATTTAGTATATGCTTCTTGCTATAATCCTGACAATAATTCCATGATGATAGCGACTTCTTCAGGTCTATGCGAATACTATCTCAGCACACAATCTGAAGAGCCGGGTGTATCATCGATAAGAGCTTATCCAAATCCGGTCAGACATGACTATTACGGATGGGTCACAATCGACGGTCTTGAGGAAAACAGTATAGTAAAGATTGTAGATTCTGCCGGCAATATAGTGCGTGAATTAGGACCAGCTTCAGGAGGCACCATTTTGTGGGATGTATGCGGGATGGATCTAAATCGTGTTCCCAGTGGCGTCTACTTTGTAATAGCCTCATCAGGACCTGGAGGGGGATCATATAATGAAGCCACTAAAATTCTCGTAATAAACAGATAACCCTAAAATATCATACAAATATCCAATACCTTCCAAAAGTCTATGGGAAAGAATAAATTGCAGAAATTCTCAGATATGGAGAATTTCGGATGCGTGCTTCAGTATCCACGACACATACTGATAGAAAAAGGGTTCCCTTTAAAAGGAAAGTGGAACAGTGAATTTTTCTCACGTTCCAATCCAATTACTCTTGAACTCGGCTGTGGTAAAGGAGAATATACTGTAGGGCTTGCTGAAGCAAATCCAGACCGCAATTATATTGGTGTCGATATAAAAGGTGCCAGAATGTGGAAAGGTGCAAAGTATGTCGAAGAAAAAGGAATGGATAACGCTGCCTTTCTGCGTACGGAAATCGAACAAATATGTCAGTTTTTTAATGCTGGAGAAATAGATGAAATCTGGATTACTTTTCCCGACCCTCAAATGCAAAAGGCAAGGAAAAGACTCACTTCATCAAGGTTTCTCACCAACTATCGCAACTTCTTGCGTCCTGGAGGAATAGTCAATCTTAAAACCGACTCTCCCTTCCTGTATGAATATACAAGGCGACTTGTGGAGCTTAATGGGTTTGAAGTGCTTGCTAATACTGACGACCTCTACGGCAGCGGACTTGCTGACCCCGTCACCTCTATAAAGACGTTTTACGAACAGCAATGGCTCTCACGAGGTAAGACTATCAAGCTTATTTCATTCCGCTTAGGAGATGAAGAAATAAAGGAGCCGGACTGCAGCGACATTGAAAAAGATGACTATCACAGTGAGTTTGGACGTCACTCCTCAAATAATTTTGAATTTTAAACTTAGAATTGAGTATTGATCGTTAATCGTTGATCGTTAAAACAATGGCTATATACCCAAAACTTATACTTGACGCACTCACCAACGTTAAGTATCCCGGAAACGGAAAAAATATTGTAGAACTCGGAATGGTGGAAGACGATATCCGAATCGATGGAAACAAAGTTTCGTTCTCACTTATCTTCGACCGGCCTACCGACCCATTCATCAAGTCAGTAGTGCGCGCTGCAGAAGCAACCCTTCCGGTATTTGCAGATCCGGATATCGATGTCAAAGGACGCATCGCAGTGAAATATCGCCAGGCTGAAGCCCCGAAACCTGAAACGCCTCTACCCGGAGTAAAAAACATCATAGGTATCAGTTCAGGCAAGGGAGGAGTAGGGAAATCCACAGTCTCAGCCAATCTTGCCATTGCGCTGGCAGCCCAAGGCTATAAGGTAGGGCTTCTTGATGCCGACATCTTCGGACCCTCAATGCCAAAGATGTTTGGAGTGGAGGATGAAAAGCTCTTTATGGTGACCCAAGAGGGTAAGGATTGGATAGATCCAATAGAGAAGTTTGGAGTAAAGATGCTCAGCATTGGCTTCGTTGTAGATAAAGACAGTCCTGTGCTCTGGCGAGGAGGCATGGCTTCAAATGCTTTGAAGCAGCTTATCACTGAAGCATGGTGGGGCGACCTTGACTATTTCTTGATTGATATGCCACCCGGCACCAGCGACATTCACCTGACATTAGTACAGACATTGCCTATTACGGGAGTGATTGTAGTGAGCACCCCACAAGAAGTAGCACTTGCCGATGCTCGCAAAGGCATAGGAATGTTCCGAAGTGAAAAGATCAATGTTCCTATCCTGGGACTTGTTGAGAATATGGCATGGTTTACTCCAGCTCCTCACCCCGAAGAGAAATATTATATCTTCGGCAATGGGGGCGCTGCGCGTCTTGCAGAAGCCATGAATGTGCCTCTTCTTGCCCAGATTCCACTTGTAGCAGACATCTGCGAGATGGCAGACAGCGGACATCCTACTGCCACTGAGTGCACTGGAGGCAACATCTCAGAAAATCCTGAAGCAAAGGCTTTCTCAGATCTTGCTGCAAGAGTAGTGGCAGAATGCGACCGCCGCAACCGCGAGCTTCCACCTACGCAGGCTGTACAAACCCACTCTTAATTGAGAATTATTAGCATTGACTAATTAAATCTTTAATATTTATAATTTATCTTTAAACTACCGTGTCAACAGCACAAGCAGAAAACAC